>CAYUBC010000123.1:0-8774 GCA_964442885.1 uncultured bacterium
TGCGCCGATGGTAATAAGGGGAGCCGTCTCACCAATGGCGCGGGAGAGAGCCAGAATAACGCCAGTCAAGACACCAGAAATAGCCGATGGCATAACATGCGCTGACACCACCTGCCAGCGAGTGCCCCCCATCGCCAGCCCGGCCACGCGAATACTATCTGGCACAGCTCGTAGCGCCTCTCGGGTAGCCACAATGATAATTGGCAGCACCAGCAGGGCCAGGGTAAGCGCCCCTGCCAGGACAGACCGCCCGCCCGTAAGAGGTTCCATTAGCCGCACAAAAACGGCTAACCCTAGCAGACCGTAGATAATTGACGGTACCCCAGCCAGATTGCTGATATTGATTTCAATGAAGCGAGTGAACCAGTTGTCACCAGAAAATTCTTCTAAGTACAAACCGGCCCCTACACCAATCGGAAAGGACACCACAGCCACAATAATCATGACCCAAAAGGTACCGGCCAAGGCACCAATAATGCCGGCATTTTGCGGACGGCGGGAAGGAAAGCTGGTCATAAACTGCCAATCCAGACGACCCAGTCCTTGACTCAGCACATCCAGCAAGAGCCAGCCTAGCACGGCGATCGCAATGGCTGTAGCAACGCAAGCTGCGATTAGAAACACACGGTTTAGAGCATAGCGCTTGGGCAAATTAGCCACAAAAGGAGTCGCAGGAGATCCCATAACCTGGGAGGAAGACAAATCTGAGGATGAAGAGGCCATTATTCGTACTTCTCCCGAAAGCGTCGGACAAACCAATAACTCACAATGTTGAGGGTCAACGTCATGATGAACAGGGACATGCCGACGGCAAAGATAGTTTTATAGGCTAAGGAGCCAAAAGGAACATCCCCCAGGCTGACCTGAACGATAAACGCCGTCATGGTCATCACGGGGATGAAGGGGTTGATAAAGTTAAAGTTACCGTCGATGGGTTGGGGATTTTGGCCCGCTGCCAGGCTCACGATCATGGTTTCACCCACGGCTCGCGATATGGCCAGAATAATGGAGGCCACAATTCCCGACAGGGCAGCTGGAATCACCACGGCCTGGATGGTTTCTCGTTTGGTGGCCCCCATCGCAAAGGCTCCCTGGCGCAAATCCTGGGGTACGGCGTTGATGGCATCCTCACTCAGCGAGGCCACCAGGGGGGTAATGCTGACGCCCAGCACCATCCCAGCGCTCAGGGCATTAAACCCCTGCAAGGGCGGAATAAACTCCTGCAAAAAGGGAGTCACCGTCAGCAGAGCAAAGTAGCCAAAGACCACGGAGGGCACCCCGGCAATTAGTTCCAGAATCGGCTTGAGCACCTGGCGCACCTGGGGTGAAGCGTACTCGCTCAGGAAAATGGCGATCAGCAACCCCAGGGGAATAGCCACGGCCA
Source organism: uncultured bacterium (assembly GCA_964442885.1). Lineage (GTDB taxonomy): Bacteria > Cyanobacteriota > Cyanobacteriia > Phormidesmidales > Phormidesmidaceae > Nodosilinea. The sequence continues at coordinate 1,385 of CAYUBC010000123.1, forward strand.
TAGCAAGGGTTGAGGTCAACAGGGTGGCACTGACCAGCACAAAGATACCGAAGTTGGCGGTCTGGAACAGCGGTGTCCAGCGATTGTCGGTAAAGAAACGCCTTAGGGCATAGAAAAAACCAGCGGCGCGGCTGGGCGGATCAAGCCCTAGGGTTTCGGCTTGATCCATCAAGTCCCTGGGGTTGATCCCCTGGATTTGCTCGCTCAACGCCTGCACCTGCGCTTCTGAGGCATTGGGCAGCAGGTCGGGTAGGCGCTCCAACCAGAGGGCTTGCCGAAAGAAGGGATCGAAAAACAAGTCAAAGGTCTCAAAAATTAACGTCAGAACAATCCCCAGCGTTGTGAAAATAGAAATGGCCGCAAAAACAAAACAGACAACTTTTACCAACCACTCAATTTGGCGACTACGGCGACGGTTGGGCTGCCACAGCTCAGTCTTAGCAGGCGGTGATGAAAACTCGGCGGTCATAAAACTGACGCCTCCCCCAGGAAAACGCAGACGGTACAGTATGTAACCTAAACCCTGATTGCGCCCTCTGCTTGCGATTTCTCAGAATTTAGCCAGTCCTTAGTCAAGGTTTAATCTCTAGCCGCCCGGCCTGGGTGCATTCCACTTCAGGGATAGGGATTTTGGGTGAGGGCGACACGACTGGGATTTACCCCCTGGCCTTGGCCTGATTTTTCCATCGTGAGAGCACCTAAGCTTTGGCGTACCATAGCAATCTACGGGCATGGGCGATCGCCCAACGCGAATCAATACTCGACCATGTGACTCGACCATCGTGAAAAGAATGGGTGGATTTGGAATGGCAATGCTCACCGATACCGTTACGGATGCCCTGCAATCTGTGCTGATTAGCCCCTGGCAGCGCTGGTTGGCTGAGCATCCCCTTGTGGCCTGGCTGGTTATGCATCCGCTCTGGGCGCTGGCCCTGGTAGGTTTAGGGCTGTTGCTGTTTGCTGGCCTGTGGAGCGCCATTGCCCGCCTCACCGAGGGCTTTTGGTTAACCCTGGTGCGGCTTCCCTTTAGATTGGGGGGCTGGCTTTTTGTGGCCATCGCCCGCCTGTTGCTGCATCGGCGAAATAAGGCCGCCAAACCCGCCGAATCGCCCAATCGCCTCAGCGACATTATGGCCCGGTTAGACCAACTCCAGACCGAACAAGCTGCACTTCTGGCTGAAATGCACCAGCTCGTCAATGATGAGCCAACCTGGACAGCTAAGGTTAAATCCCTACTTAACCAACCCTGGCCGCCCACCGCTAAACCAACCCGCCAGGAAACTAACGCCAGTGAGGTTACGGTTTTAGCTGAAATTTTTCCCGCTCAATCAGAGTAATGGATTGGCTGAACCTGACCATTGCTGAACTTGACCATTTATGTTTCTCTTCCTATCCAAACTATTACCGCTGTTGATTTATCCCCTGGGGTTGGCCTCTCTGCTCATGGTGCTGGCCCTGGTGTTGCTCTGGCGGCGGCCTCGGTGGGCGGCAGTGGCCATTGTCCTGGCCCTGGGGGTATTAATTGTCAGCAGCAATACCTGGGTGTCTAGCCAACTGGTGCGATCGCTGGAGTGGCAATACCGGCCCCAGGCTAACCTGCCCCAGGCGGAGGCCATCGTGGTGCTGGGCGGCGGCATCAAGCCCCAGAGTCCGCCGCGCCCCTGGGTGGATGTGGCGGAAGAGGGCGATCGGGTGCTGCATGGGGCACAGCTTTACCTGGCTGGCAAAGCCCCAATCCTCATCCTCAGCGGCGGGCGGATTACCTGGGGCCAAGACCCCAAGGGCTCCGAGGCCGACGACATGGCCGAAATTGCCCTGGCTCTGGGGGTACCCGCTAGTGCCATTGTCAAAGAGCCTGATTCGTTGAATACCTTTCAAAACGCCACCAACGTCAAGGCAATTCTGCAAGCCCGCAACATCAACCGTGTGCTCCTGGTCACTTCCGCCATGCATATGCCAAGATCCCTGGCCATTTTCAAGAAACAGGGGATTGACGCCACCCCCGCGGCTACAGACTTCCACATTGTGGATGACGGTTTGGCTCTGGCCCAAACCACCTGGCAGGGGCGGATATTGAGCTGGGTGCCCCAAACGGAAAACCTACATTTCCTGACTCGGGCACTGAAGGAATACGTGGGCCTGGTTGTCTACCGACTTAAGGGTTGGTTGTAGAGGAAAGGGGAAAACGGTAGGGTAAGCATAATGGGTATCGGCTTAAAGCAGGAAATTCTGACCGGGGAAGAAGTCAGGCGTCAAGAGCTACCCATCTCTTCCTTTTGCTCTCTTCCCTCTTCCTGGCTGCCACCTTCCCTCTTACCTGCTTGTTTCTATGGAGCGTTCCTATGCATCCCCTGGCTGGATTTACCGCCGCCCTCCTGTTAATTACGCTGTCAGAACTGGGGGATAAAACCTTTTTCATCGCCGTTATTCTGGCCACTCGGCATCCCCGCCGCTGGGTGTTTTTAGGGGTTACCGCCGCACTGTTTTTAATGACGGTGCTTTCAGTGTTGATTGGCCAGGTCGTTACCCTGTTTCCCCAGGCCATTGTGCAGGGCCTTACCGTGGCTCTGTTTTTGGGGTTTGGGCTAAAGCTGCTCTACGATGCCAGCCGCATGAAAGCAGCAGGTCATCGTGATGAAGAACAGGCCGAGGCCCTGGAAGCCGTAGAACAGCGCGAACAGCAGGTCAAAACCTGGACTACGGGCGGCGTGGTGTTAGAAGCCTTTTCTCTCACCTTTGTAGCGGAGTGGGGCGATCGCACCCAGCTCGCAACCATTGCCCTGGCAGCGGTTCACCATCCCGTCGGCGTGGTGCTGGGGGCCACCCTGGGCCATGCCATTTGTGCGGCCATCGCCGTGGCCTGCGGCAAGCTCATCGCCGGACGTATTTCTGAACGCCTGATTACTGCCGTGAGTGGCGTTTTGTTCATTATTTTTGGCCTGGTTGCGGCAGTGACGTAACCCTACAGCAACCCTGCTGGCGATCAAGACCTGCGTCCTAACCGCCGTTTTTTGGTTGGCAACCAACCCTCCACCCTGTCTGGTTTTCTAACCAGTGCCAGCATCCGCCTGGGCGATGGCATCAGCACACTGCCTCCCAAAGCTATTGCTTCAGGCTGCTTTTAACCAGCCCGATGGTGCTGGGCTTTGGGCCTCCGGACGGGATTGGGGTGGTATGTAGAGGTCTATAAAACCTTGGTCACAGACCCCAGAGCTAAACAAAAGTTTACAGAATTCGGGTTAAGGCCGAAATTTTAGAAACCTTTTCTGGGGCTAAGCCAGTCAGCTCTTCTAGGCTCAGCCAGCCGTCTTTAACCAGGCTGGAAAACACAAAAATGAGTGCCGACTCACGGCTGTCATACTTGCCATCAAGCTCGTGCCGCCGGGCGCTCAGGAAGTCATGCAGTTGCCAAATGTCATCGGTTGTAGCCAACGTGCCAGCCTGTTCGCGCACTACCCTAACCAGAGAGTCGATTTCGCGCCGGTAGGCCGTAGAAAAAGCCACCTCAGCCACCGCCTTTTCCTCCGGTGACCAATGAAAATCAGTTGTCTTTGCCATTGAAACCACGACAGTACTAGTATACTAAATTGCTTTTGAAACTATTCGGTCATCAAGCTTTCCCCAAGCCTTAAACCAGCTCAGGGGGCTGAATCAGGCTCAGAATCTTCCTAAGCCGTTAATGGTCAGTCTTAACATTTCTCTATATTAAAGACGGATTACGATTTTTTGCAATCTCTCATTTTATAAAAAACGCTCTCTTAGACAGAGAGCGCTGTGTTTACGGGCTGAGTTGCCAGGGGTTGACTAACGCACCAGGTTTAACAATTCCTTGGGCGAAGCCAGTAGGTCAATGGCCACAAAGAAAATTTTGCCTTCAGCATTGAGCAAAAAGCGCCAGGCAATGTTCATGCCGACGCCAGCGCCAAACCAGGGAGTTTGCACCTTACCCGTCACCTTCACCTGGGTAAAGCCATCATCAGCCGCTTCCATCACGCCTCGCTCAGGAATCAGCCGAAGATTTTGGCATTCTTCCCGGAAGAATCTGAGAACCGCCTCTTTACCAACAATGGGACGCTGAAAAGGGGGCTGAAGCGCACCATCGGGGGCAAAAAGCTCAATCAACGCGTCAAAGTCGTTGGCATTCAAATTATTCATGTAAGCCAGGATGGTGGGATGAGTGACCCCTTCAATGGTCACCTGGCTGCGCTGGCCAATGGACTGAGGCGGTACCACGGGCTCTGATACACGGCTGTAGCCGCTCATTTGCTTGGGGTCAAACCCCATGTCAACAACGGCGTTGCGCAGCACAGTAATTTGCTGCCCAGACTCTAAATTGCGGATCGATTGCAGCACAGCCGCCGCATTGGCCGACAGTTGGTAGCCTTCAGGAATGGGGGCTACCAGACCCTCTTCCATCCACTGACCGAGGCGATACCAAAACCCCAGCTTGATGTTGGCCGACCAGGTGGCATAGGTACGGCAGATGGGCGTATCAGACCGATTGGCTAAATCGCACATGGCCTGAGCTTGCTCCTGGAAGGGCATCTTCCGAATTTGCTCTAGGGTAGATTCAGCAAACTGCATACTGGCCGCCCCTGGAGCGGCAATGGTAATGGCTTTGCCCATTTCCAGGTAAGCGAACCAGATCAGCGCTAGCTGATCTTCGGCGTTGAGTTGAGTAAAGCGGGCAATAGTGGCCGGAACGGCATCGGCGGTTAGCGTGTTTGGGAAAATGTTACGCGCCGAATCAATCGTAAATGGCATAGGAAACCTTCTTGTTAACGGCTACGGACAGGTTATACATGAATGCCTACCAAGCTTTAGCTTACGCAAGAACGGGTTCCCTGGCGATAAAAAATTTAGAAGGGCTAACCTCCCTAGGCTATGGGCTAACCTCCCCAGGCTATGGGTTAACCTATGCCAACAATAGAACTTCGGGCTTGGTTTCAAGGCCGAAATCCTTAGAATGGAATTAGTTGATTACCCGTTTTGAAAGGTATTTCCCATGCAAACCCTGGCACTCACCCCGACCAACGTTGAACAAGTGTTGGATGACCTGCGCCCCTACCTGCTGGCCGACGGCGGTAATGTAGAACTGGTGGAAATCGATGGCCCCATCGTCAAGCTGCGGCTACAGGGCGCTTGCGGCTCCTGCCCCAGTTCAGCCATGACCCTGCGTATGGGCATTGAGCGCCGCCTGCGGGAGTTTATTCCTGAGATTGCTGAAGTTGAGCAGGTTCTATAAAACCTCGACAGAGCAGCAGGTAGGATGACCACGGGCAAAGCCCTTTACCCATCAGGTAGCAAAGGGCTTTGCCCGTGATCATTATCGCTTCCCTTCAGCGGCGGTCAATAACCTTGTACTCACTCCCGAAGATGTGTGTCCGTCTGCTGCAACGGGGCTGTTGTGCTGCCTGACTCGAAGTTGCGCATCATTCAGGGTTGGGATGGAATCTGTCATGGGGTTTCTCTCCGAATATAATCAGCCAGCATGAATCAAGCAACCTCATTTAGCTCAGAATACGCTCAATTTCAATTTCAATTTCATATTCATATTCATAATTTTTGATTAAGACACCAACCACATTCATAATTATCAATCAGCTAGCAATTATTAGTACACATCATCATGGGAACCAATATTTAAAAGTAGAATGGATGGTTTTTGCGTCTCCACATCATTATTCACAAATTCAAACAAAATCCTCAGCTTGTAGTCAATTGAGGCTGACCAAACTCCAGCCAAATCACCTGTTAGTTTATGGGTTTGCAAGCTGGGATAAAAAGGATCTTCAGAGAGTTGATTCAGCGTTTGTTCAATTGAAAAGCGCAAATTTGGATTACGCTTTATCAGCTGCTTAAAGGCTCTCAGTGATTTGGGAGTCCAGCCAATTTGTCTCATTGGTCTAGCTCGGTCATGAAGTCAGCAACAGAGCCAAATCGCACTTGACCTTGAACGTATTCTTGACGAACTTCGGCAATCTCACCCATCAGTATTTTTCGCCGTTGCTCAATGAGGCGCTTCTGGAGAAGTTCGAGTAGAGCTTCCTGATCATGCAGTGATAAGGTTTCTATTGTTTCAATTACTCTTTGAAAAGTAGAGGACTGTTCTTTCATGGCAATACTCCAAAATGAACTAATGAATTTTATTGAATGGCATCTAAATCTCTAATATCTTCCTGTTTTTCCAACTGCTCCTGCGCCCATTCTCGCAGTTGTTCATCAGGATCATTGATGGCGCGATTTCGTAGCAGTTCGAGGGTTTTAGGATGGGTAGGATAGTGAGTAAGGAGAGATTCTAAAATAGTTTGACGAGGATTAAATTGCCGACTATCTTCTCGTTGAAAAGGATCTTGTACAGAAGCTTCACAAAGCAACTCAAAAACACCCGATATTTGTGTGAAATACTTGGCAATAGCTTCTCCTGCTGTATTACGCACAAAGCTCTCTTTTGCCTGCTGAACCAGAGATTTTAGCAATGATAATACTTCGGGATCACTTTGATAATGTTCTGCAAGCGACCAGATCGCTGCTTGACGACCAAATCCTCCGTCAGTTTGTTGCTTTGCTATTTCCTTGAGCCAGTCTAATATTTCTACATTATTACGATAATTCTCAACAACTGCCTTTACTGCTGACCATCGAACAGGCCCAGATTCATCTCCGTGGTTTATTTCCTGCTGAGCTTGGAGCTTGAGCCAATCCAAGATTTCTGGATAGTTATGAAAATATTTGCCTATTATATATATTGCCGATTGGCGAGGTAGTGCCCACGGGCAATTTTCTTGTACAGGCAGAGACTTAAGCCATGCAAGAGTTTGTTCAGTATGGAAACAGTAAACAATCCGACTCAAGAGCGCTTCAGTTGCCCCATAAGATAGAGGAAATTTTGGGCTTTCAATTTCAGCATAAAGCTGCCGTTTCAGCTCTCCTTCTATAGATGCGATTGAGCTAAGATCTGAAACTTCAGAAAAGCAGTCTGCTGCGAGTAGTAAATTATTTAGCCCTTTTTTGTTTATGCGTAAATCTGAAAAGCCATCGGTTCCTACATCTTCTAGATTAGAACTTCGGTCAATCTCTTGTTTAATTAAAAAATTAATCAGTTTTACAGCAAACTTTGCGTCAATCATCCCACAAATTAGTCTCAAAATTTCATGCCAAGTTTCATCCTGCCAGTGATTACCAAACACCTCATCGCGTAGTTGCTCAAAGGTGAGGGTGCGTTGTTTCTCAAAGCGATAAACAATTTCACCCGCACAGAAATACTCTAAGAAAGTACGGTGCATGAAGCCGTAGGTGTCAGCTCCGCGATAGCAGAGGATGAAGTTGCGTTCTCGGAGTTGTTGAATTAACCGATTCGCTTTTTCGCGAGGTTCACTAAAACCCTGAT
>CAYUBC010000124.1:0-8771 GCA_964442885.1 uncultured bacterium
GGAAACTCCCGCCGCCAGACCATCCAAGCCATCGATCCAGTTAATGGCATTGGCCATGCCCACCAACCAGATAATGGTCACCGGCAGGCTAACCAGGTCAGGTAGTTGGGTAAGGCCATAGAAGGGAATAGTCAGAAAGTCGATGCTGACCCCCACATGCCAGGCAATGGTGGCCACCAGAGCTTGCATAATCAGGCGGCTGATGGGTGACAGGCCAAATAGGTCATCCATCAAGCCAATTAAAAAGAAGGCCAGGCCACCCAGGGTAACGCCCCAGATTTGAAATTCCTGGGGTGGCGCTAGGTGCTGCCCAGTACCATCAATAAACCCACCCGTTGCCCAAACTAACAACAACGCCGTCAGCGTACCCAGGAAAATGGAAACGCCCCCCAACCGCACCATCGGCTGGTTGTGAACCTTCCGCCCACCAGGCAAATCGACGCGACCACTTTTGAGGCCAATGCGGCGCACGATGGGGGTTGTCAGCAGCACAACCGTCGCCGAAACAATAAAAGCAAGCAAGTGATACAGATGGAACGGCATCTGAACTCCTATCTGGAGAAACTCCTACAACACCAATCAGAGCCTTACCTAAATACCCTGCTATAGCAACGCCAGAAGTAGCTGCAAGTCAAGCGAGGAGGTTCGCGATTGCGGCACTCCGTCCAGATAGCAGGCCATTGGAGCCGGAACAGTCCATAGGATAAGTTGACTTTCACCAAATAGGCAAAACTCCATGCAGATTATGACAGATCATGAAGGGCGCGAACCCTAAACTTCTGCCCTACAGCATGGAGTTCTTAAGAAATTTGGGATAGATCGCTGTAAATTTCTTAAACCAGCGCCGGTACTAACCCACCTAGATGGGGATACAGCGGGAAGCGCTCGCACAGGGAGGCCACTCGGCTGAGGCAGTGGGCTTTAATGGCAGTGTCCTCTGGATTGAGCAGGCGATCAGCGATGATATCGGCGATGGTGGCAAATTCGTCGCTGCCCAGCCCCCGTGTGGTCATGGCGGGAGAGCCCAGGCGCAGCCCGCTAGTAACAAAGGGCGATTCTGGATCGTAGGGCACGGTGTTTTTGTTGGCGGTAATGTTGACCTCGCTCACCAACTGGTCGGCCTGCTTGCCGGTCATCCCAATGGAGCGCAAGTCAACCAGCACAATATGGTTGTCGGTACCGTCTGACACAACCTTAATGCCGCGTTGCTGGAGTTGGGCCGCTAGCCGCTGGGCGTTTTCAATCACCTGGGCCGAGTAGGTGCGAAACTCGGGGCGCAGGGCCTCCCCAAAGGCCACGGCCTTAGCGGCAATCACGTGCTCCAGAGGGCCACCCTGGGTACCCGGAAAAACGGCCTTGTCAAAGGCTTTGCCCAGATCTGCATCACGGGTAAGAATGAGCCCGCCACGAGGTCCCCGCAGGGTTTTATGGGTGGTGGTGGTCACCACATCGCAATAGGGCAGGGGATTGGGATGCAGGCCCGCTGCCACCAGGCCAGCGATATGGGCAATATCGGCCATCAGGTAAGCGCCCACTTCATCAGCAATGGCCCGGAACTGAGCAAAATCAATAGTGCGGGGATAGGCCGAATAGCCACAAATAATGAGCTTGGGCCGATGTTCCAGAGCCAGGGCCCGAATTTGGTCAAAATCTAACTGCTCGGTGTCGCGGCTAACGCCGTAGTGGCAGGCCTTAAACCATTTGCCCGATACATTCACTGGCGAACCGTGGGTCAGGTGGCCGCCGTGGGATAAGTCCATCCCCATGATGGTGTCGCCGGGTTGCAGCAGGGCGAGGAAGACAGCAAAGTTGGCCTGCGCCCCAGAATGAGGCTGAACATTGGCGTGGGCCGCCCCAAACAGTTCCTTCGCGCGGTCAATGGCCAACTGCTCGGCCTCATCGACAAAGGCACAGCCACCGTAATAGCGCTTGCGGGGTAAGCCCTCAGCATACTTGTTGGTTAGCACCGAGCCCTGGGCCGCTAATACCGCCGGGGAGGTGAAATTTTCGCTAGCAATAAGCTCCAGGTGATCACGCTGGCGCTGCAATTCGCGCTGCAGAATGTTAGCTAGTAGTGGATCAGACTGAAGCAGAAAGTCAAAGTTAGTTTGAGGCACAGATAGGCTCCCAGCAACCGTTCAAAATACGCCAATCAGATACACCACTAATGACCGGTAACTGTTTTCTAGTCCTAGAAACCCTAGTCCTAGAAAACAAGTAGGGCTTCTGACCCACTGAGCGTAACCGCCTTAGCTAGCGCCGCGATCAACAGCCAGACCTTGCCCGTATTAGTGTGTGCAGTCTCTTATTCTATCTGGGCCAGCCGAGATTTGGAATGGGCCTCTGTAGAGACCGTCCCCAGTCCAAACCCTACTCTGCGGGAGCGCCTTGCCCGTCTGACCAAAAGCAGTTAATAAAGATGCTTAGGCTAACAATGTTACAGATTGCAACATATAATCAATCAAGACCCATAGGTTTGGGACTAGTCTGACGTTCTGGCGTTGGCCCATGGGTGATGCCTACCGGCTGCATGGCCAGGCTCAGACCGCTCAAACCAGGATGTATAGGATGTCAACGTTGAGCTGGCAGTACAGGCTCATAAATCGTCTAGGGAAACGCTCACTAGCCCTCCTAGCCGCCCCCCCAAGGTCGGTTTCAGGATAATGTGGGGAGTCTTCTGCTAATTTCAACGGTTTTGCCAAAGTTGTGTGCAGTTGTGAGAGGCTAGTTTAAGCAATTACATCTGTGGTCGGTTTGAGATTTACCTTCTCCAGTTTGAGATATTGATGCTGCAACTGACTGATTCTCCCCCCAGCCCATCCCCATCCTCCGTTGAGGACGCCTACGAGCTTTGTCGTCGGGTAACGGCTAAATACTCCAAGACATTCTACTTGGGCACCATGCTGATGGCCCCGGCTAAACGTCGCGCAATTTGGGCAATCTACGTTTGGTGCCGGAGAACTGATGAATTAGTAGATGGCCCCCAGGCTCAGTTTACCAGTGAAAAAACCCTAGACCGCTGGGAAGCTCAGCTGGAGTCCATTTTTGCGGGCTGCCCGGTGGATGATGAAGACGTCGCCCTGGTGGATACGCTGGAGCAGTTTCCCCTGGATATTCAGCCCTTTCGCGATATGATCGCGGGCCAGCGGATGGATCTGCATCGCTCGCGCTACGAAACCTTTGAAGAACTGGAACTGTACTGCTATCGAGTGGCGGGTACGGTGGGGCTGATGTCTACAACCGTCATGGGCGTAGACACTCAGCTACAAACCGCCCCCTGGCATCGTCAGGATAAGATCGACCCCACTCCCCAGGCCGTTGCCCTCGGCATTGCCAACCAGCTCACCAACATCCTCCGCGACGTGGGCGAAGATGCTCGTCGTGGCCGCATTTATCTGCCCCTGGAAGACCTCAAGCAGTTTAACTACAGCGAGGCCGATTTAATAGCGGGCGTATTGGATGACCGCTGGCGATCACTGATGGCCTTCCAAATTCAGCGGGCCCGACAGTTCTATGCCGAGGCTGAAACTGGTATTCGTTTGCTCAGCCCCGATGCCCGCTGGCCCGTCTGGTCGGCTCTGGATCTGTACCGTAAGATTCTCGATGTCATTGAAGCTAACGACTACGACGTCTTTACCAGGCGGGCCTACGTCCCCTCCTTTCGCAAGCTGTTGACCCTGCCGGGGACGTTGCTTAAGGCCAGAGTGCTGTAGTAATGACCTACCCCTAAGGTCGCCCTCTGGAGTCTGTTGTGTCGGCGCACCCATCTGTTCAGCCCCGTCTAGACTTTATTCCGCCCCACTACCGGGCTTGGGTCGTCCAGGGTGGCTATGTTGTGTTGCCCTTTTTGCTGCGGGTGCGGCTGCGGCCCTGGCTGCCCGTGGGCATTTGGCCCGTCACCTGCGATAACCCAGAGGTGCTGGCCCAGGAATTTAAACAGTTCCAAGACGGCAAAACCCGTCTGATTCTGGCCTTTCGCCACAGCCAGGTAGACGATCCACTGTGTTTGTCTTACTTGTTTTCGCGGCTAGTGCCCCAGGCGGCCCGTCAGCAAGGGATTAGCCTTAAGCGGCCGATCCACAGCTTTTTTATGTACGACCGGGGCATGCCCCTGTGGGCTGGAGCCTGGCTAGAGTGGTTCTTTGCCAGCATGGGAGGGATTCCGGTTCATCGCGGGCGACGGCTCGATCTCAAGGCCCTCAAATCGGTTAGGGAGCACATTGTCAATGGGCCGTTTCCGGTCACCATTGCCCCTGAAGGGGCCACCAACGGCCATAGCGAAGTGATCAGCCCCCTGGAGCCAGGCACCGCCCAGGTGGCCTTTTGGGCCGTGGAAGACGTGCAAAAAGCTGGGCGAGCAGAGACCGTGGTGTTGCTGCCCATAGGGTTGCGATACTTTTACCCACGGCCTGACTGGGCCGCGCTCAATCGGCTGATGAGCCGCCTGGAAAATGACTGCGGCTTACCTGTGCAATCCTTTCCGGCACCGGCAACGGCCCCTACCGACGCCTACTACCAGCGCCTGCTCACCCTGGGGCAACACCTGCTCACCCAGATGGAGCAGTTTTATCAGCGCTTTTACGGTGGCCCCCTACCAGCCGCTGAAGTGGCCGACCAGGCTGACCCCAATGCGAGCCAGCGCTTACCCATCCTCCTCCATCGCGCCCTGGCAGTGGGCGAACGCTTTTTTGGTTTGCCCAGCACCGGCAACCTGGAAACCCGCTGCCGCCGCCTGGAAGAAGCCGGGTGGACTTACCTGTATCGGGAAGATATCGACGATCCAACCCGACTCCCGCCGGTTGAGCAGGGTTTAGCTAACTGGGTAGCCGCAGAGGCCAGTCTGCACATGCGCCATATGCGGCTAGTCGAAAGTTTTGTGGCCGTCAGTGGCCACTATGTCCAAGACAACCCCAGCTTTGAGCGTTTTGCCGAAACCACCCTAATTTTGTTTGACCTGGTAGAGCGCCTCAAGGGGACAAAGGTTCCAAGCCGTCCCCAGTTGGGGCGTCGTCACGCGGTGATTACCCTGGGAGACCCCATTAATGTCTCCGAGCGCTGGCCTGACTATGCCCAATCACGACGCACGGCCAAAGCGGCGGTAGAGACCCTAACGGCGGATTTACACCAGGCCCTAAAAGGGCTGATTTAGCCCGCAAACTAATCTTCTGAGCGCAGGGCAGCGATGGTGGTTTCGCTCAACAGGGGCTTAAGCTGGGTTTGCACCGTTTCAGGCTGGTTGTTCCATAGCATTTTGCAAAAGGCGTTCTTACCCTGTTCACTTGCCCGGTTAAAGACGCCAGCCAGTTTTTCGGAGTTGGTGCTATCGTCCATGGCCTTACTTCACAATCGTGTATTCCAGCATACCGGCTCTGAGGGAACCCTGCCTCATCCCTGGGGGTTAGCGAGGTGAGTTCAGCAAAAACTAGCAAAAACCCCTGGGTTCTTAAAGAATCCAGGGGTTGAGAGCAATAGCTGGTCAACCCGGCCCTAACCGAACCGGCCAGAGACGTAGTCGCGGGTGTACTGCTCACGAGGGTTGTTGAAGATCACCTCGGTATTGTCATACTCCACCAGATACCCCACCTTGCCGCCCTTGTCCGTGGGCTCAGCATTGTAGAAGGCCGTGCGGTCAGATACCCGCGAGGCCTGCTGCATATTGTGAGTCACGATGATGATGGTGTAGTCTTCCTTGAGCTGCTTCATAGTTTCTTCGACTTTGACGGTCGAAATTGGGTCGAGCGCAGAACAGGGCTCATCCATCAAAACGATGTCGGGCTGAATGGAGATAGCGCGGGCAATACACAGACGCTGCTGCTGCCCCCCCGAAAGAGACAGCCCACTCTCTTTGAGTTTGTCTTTGACTTCATCCCACACCGCTGCCTTTTTGAGGGAGGTTTCTACCAGTTCATCCATGTCTCCCTTGAACCCGTTAATGCGGGCTCCCCAGGCGATGTTCTCGTAGATGGACTTAGGAAATGGGTTGGCCTTTTGAAACACCATGCCGATTTTGCGGCGCAGTTCAACGGCGTCTACGTTATCGGAGTAAATATTTTCGCCGTGGAAGGTTACATTTCCTTCTACCCGGCAAGAGGGAATCAAATCATTCATCCGGTTGAAGCAGCGCAGCACCGTACTCTTGCCACAACCAGAAGGCCCAATGAAGGCCACGATTTGATTATTGGGGATTTCCAAATTCACGTCCCTAACCGCCAGGTTAGAGCCGTAGTAAACATTGAGATTTTCAGCCCTCAGCGCAATATCTGCTGAGGTAGGGGCATAAACATTTGACATTGTGGCACCAGAATTGCGCTACAGCCGAGGCAAAAACTCACAACCTAACTATTGCAGGCTCGAGGCCGGTTGGGGTTAAGGCGAGGCTAAGACGACCCAGGAATTTAACGCTTGGGCCAGTCTTATTCTATACGACTAGCTTGCCCTAGTTACCGCCAGCGGCTGGGTAACCCGACCGAACATTGCCCTTTTCGTTAAACCGAGCTTCAACGAAAAGCCTACAATTATAAAGCAGGTTGGCATTGACAAATGTACAGCGGTTGTGAAGCTAGTAAGGGATATGGATCGCCATAACGCTTTGATTTCCCAGCCGTAGTCTGTACTGCATGGGGTATGGAAACGCTGTCGTTTGCCCCTAGCTTAACCCTACTCTCCAGCCATCTCTAAACACTCGCGGTTACTGGCCAAGGCGGCCATTGCCAAGGCGGCCATTGCCAAGGAAGCCATTGCCAAGGAAGCCATTGCCAAGGAGGCCATTACCAAGGAGGCCATTGAAAAAACCTTTAAGGATTGTTGAATCAGCGACACTGGCGCTAAGCCGGTAATCATAGGTTTTTGATATATTGCCGCTCTATTCTTAGACTAGACAGATAGCGGGGTGTTTTGCCGAGATTAATTTTGCCTATCGTGCCAGTGCAGAGACTCCCTTTTCTAACTAACGGCTTAACCCGTTGGCTTCAAACCCTACCCCTAAGAACGTTTTGGCTCATTGTTGTGGGACTGCAAGGGTTAGGTTTGGTTGGGCTACTTAAGTATCTGGTGGTTGCCTCGCCAGCTTGGCCCCTGGGGCTGTTAAGCGTGCTGGTTATCCTCCTTTCTCTCCTCGGCAGCCTGATTTTGATAGGTCAGATTCTACAGCCGATGCAACAGCTCAAGGCTGCCGTCCAGGCGATGGCCCAGAGCAACTGGCAAACCCCGCTGACGCCCAGCCAGTTTGGCGAACTGCGGGACTTGGCGGGGGCGTTTAACATCATGGCGGCCCAACTGCGGGGTTCTCTGACTGAACTGGAGCAGCTTAGCCAGGTTCTCGCCCAAAGCGATATGATCCGTCAGCAGGCCCAACAGGTGATGGCTGAATATCAGCAAACCCTGGAGTTTACCGTAGCCCAACGAACCGCCGCGCTGCATCAGGCCCAGATGACTCAGCGGTTGATTTTAGAGGCGATTCCCGACTTACTGATTCGCTACAGCCGCCAGGGCATCTGCCTAGATGTAATGAGTTCTGGTCTGAGCAAACTCACTACCCCGCCCAACCAGCAAATTGGCCTACCGGTTTCGGCGGTGCTGCCTGTGACCATGGCCAATGAGCGGATGCATTATATTGAGCAAGCGTTAGCCACCGGGCAACCCCAAAGTTACGAATACAGGTTCGAGAACTCAACCGGCTGGCGCTACGAAGAATGCCGCATTGTGCAGAGCAGCGCAGACGAGGCTTTAGTGATTGTGCGCGATATCACTGAGCGCAAACAAACCGAAGCGGCCCTGGCCAGTCAAAAACAGTTTTTGCAAAATGTTATCGATAGCATCCCTACTATCATTGTGGTTAAGGATCGAGATGACCGCATCCAAATTGCTAACCAGGCCAGCGCAACGGTGCACGGCCTCACCCCTGCCGACATGCTGGGTAAGCTTGACACCGAAATTAACCCCAATATTTCCCTCGTAGAAGCTGAGCACAACCGCCGCATTAACCAGCAAGTGATAGACACACAGGTGCCCTACCAGGCTGAGCAAGAAATTATTGATATGAATGGGGTAAGCCACTGGTATCAGTTGCTGGTTAGCCCCTTGAAAGACACTGACGGCACCGTCGATGGCGTTGTTGTGAACTGCATCGACATTACCGATCGCCGACAAATTGAAACCGCATTGCAGGATGCCAACGAACAATTAGAACGTCTGGCTACCCTGGATGGGCTGACGCAAATTCCTAACCGTCGCCGGTTTGATGACTATCTCCGTCAGGAGTGGCAGCGCATGGTGCGAGAACAGCAGCCCCTGTCGCTGATTCTGTTTGATGTGGATTTCTTCAAAGCTTACAACGATCACTTTGGCCACCAGCAGGGGGATGAAGGGCTAATTGCCGTGGCCCAGGCGGCGGCTCGATCCGTTAAACGAGCGGCGGATTTAATCGCCCGCTACGGCGGTGAGGAATTTGGCGTGATTTTGCCCAACACCCGCCGCACCGGGGCAGAAATTGTGGCCAAGGCGATTCAGCACGAAATTGAGTTATTGCAGCTTCATCATCCCTACTCCCAGGTGAGCGACTACCTGACGGTGAGCATGGGCATTGCCAGTGTAGTGCCCACTCCTGAGCAGTCTGCCGATGAACTGGTCGCAGCTGCCGATGCGGCGCTCTACCAGGCCAAACGTCGGGGCCGCAACCGCTACTGGATTCGGTTAATTTAAGCCTCAAGTCGATGACCTTGGCGGCTCTACAAAACTCGTTTGGCAATTTCCCGTTGTACCCCCCAGAGGCC
>CAYUBC010000125.1:0-8725 GCA_964442885.1 uncultured bacterium
AGGGGCGGCCAGTAAATTGGGGCGGTGGCGGTGGCGGCGGCGGTGGCGGCGGCGGGGCCGGGGTGGGACGGGGAAACACGACTACCCCGGCCTGTTCTACCCGGGCATGGCCCTGAAAGATATACCAGGTGTTGAACCCGGCAATGTCATCCTTAACGTACTTGAGGGCGAAGCGGATGTGCCCGTTGAAGGAACCCTGGGCATTGGCAAAGGCGTAGCTGGCCAGAGTAAGCTGCGTACCCAGGGTGGCAGGCACCTGCTCATCGGGCCGGAGCTGGTTAGATTGCAGCGGTCGCCGTTTGAACACGGTATTTTGCGTCACCCGCAGGATAAAGGCATTGGGGTCTTCGCGGGGGTAGACCACATCGCCATCAAAGGTGACGAAGGCGTGGGGGGTGAACACAAACCAGGTGCTAATGCCATTCACAAAGTCGGCCCGGTTGCGGATGGCAAATTTAATGTGCTGGTTAAAGTTGCCCTGGGAGTCGCTGAAGGCGTAGGAGTGCAGCAGGTAGGTGCGCCCCCGCTGGGTCGATACTGTCTCGGTGGCACTGAGCAGGGTAGAATCCAGCGGGCGACGCTTGAGCAGGGTGTTGCGGTTAATCCACAGAATTGGCAAACTCTCCTGGTCTTCCAGGGGATAGAGAATGATGCCGCCCGATTCCACCTGGGCATCCAGGCTAGAGACAAACCAGGTATTCAGGCCGTTGATGGTGCGATCTTTGATGGCGAACTTGATGTGGCCGTTGAAGGAGCCGTTGACATCGGCGTAGGCGTAGGAGTGGAGCAGATAGGTGCTACCGGCGGCGATCGCCGCTTGCTCATTGGGTTGCAGAGACTCGGTTGGCTCTGGCCGCAGCTTAAATACCGTCGCCCGGTTGACGCGCAAAACTTGGTCGGCCATTAGCGTTCCCCTAGGGTTAAGGGTAGTTCAATCAACCGCACGATAGAGGCTGCGGCAAAATCGCGCCGGGCCGGACGGTCGGGCAGAAATTCCCTACCGGGCTGGGCTGGGATGGCAATGCCCAGGGCGGCCATGCGGTTGATCGTATCTCTGGCCCAGTGGCCCTCCAGGTCGGTGAACTGGGGCGGCGACTCCTGCATGGTGGTCACAGCGTCCAGGGAGACTCCCTCGCCAAAGTGGTGTTTAACAATGGCGGCCAGGGCCTTATCCAGCACGGCCATCAGTTCTGCCCGGCTGAGGTCATTCTTGGGGCGAAACAGGCCGGTTTGTCGGTCTCCGGTAATAATGCCAGCATCGGACACAAATTTGATGGCCGCGGCAAAGGGGTTGCTAATCGGCACATCCTCAAAGGGGGCTTTGGCCAACTGGGGCGGAATCGCCACGGCCAGCGGGTCGTCTACCCTGGCCCGAATGGCGGCGACAATCATGGCTACCACCTGCTCCCGGCTGACCGATTCTGCCGGTCTAAAGGTGCCGTCTTCATTCCCCGCTACCAGTTGATATTGGCTAACGGCCCGCTGCACCTCCGCCGCAAAGGGGCTACTGGCCAGGTCAAGGAACTTAACGGTCTCAACTGGGGTAGTGGCCTCGCTGTAGGTGGCTTCCAGCAGCCGCACCACGGTGGCCACGGTATAGTCTCGGTAGGCCAGGGTATCTGGGGAGAAGCGGCCCGGTGTGTCACTGGCCAGCGGCAGGGCCAGCCCCACCGAGGCCATCGTCTGAATTAGAAGGGCGGCCCAGTGGCCATCGGGGATGTCCTCAAATGGGTAGGCGGTGCTAGGGGCTACCACCTGGTCGATGGGCACGGTGGTTTTGCCAAAGTCGGCCCAAATGGCGTAGCGCAAGCCCTGGTGGGCAATGGCTACAAGCTGCGCCCGGCTAACCGGGGCCTCCGGGTTGAAGCGCTGGCGCTCGTCCCCGGCCACCAGGCCCGCCCGCCGAGCAAAGTAGAGCCGGGGAGCGCTCCAGCGGTTGATATCGACATCGCTAAAGGGCGGCTGGGTGAGGTGGTCGGGCACCAGCACCGCCCTGGGGTTAACCACCTTTTGCTTCAGCGCATCCACCACCAGGGCCACCGCCTGCTCCCGGCTGACCGGAGAACCGGGCTTAAAGCTGCCGTCTTCGTAGCCGGCCACCAGCTTGTACTGGTTGGCGGCCCGCAGAATTTCCTCGCTGTAGGGGCTACTCTTGAGGTCGGTAAAGGTAATCGGCGGCGGCTCTGGCTGGGGTGCGGCCAGGGTAGCCAACCGGGTTTCGAGCAGGCGCACCATCGCCGCTGCCCCGTAGTTGCGCTGGGTGGGCTGGTCGGGCTTGAATTCGGTGCCGGTTTCGCCGTAGGGGGTGGCAATGCCCGCCTGGCTGAGTAGCGGCAAAATCCCCTGGAGGTCGGCCCCTTCGGGAATATCCGTAAAGGCAATGGGGGTTGGCTTGGGCAGTACCAGGGCTTCGGCCAGGGGGATGGCTCGTCCTAAATTGGCCAGCACCACCAACTCCAGCCCTTTGTGAATCATCATCATCAGCTCGGCGCGGCTAATCCGCTCCAGCGGGCGAAAGTTGCCCGTGTCGTCGCCGCTGACCAGGCCCGCCTGCTTGGCAAACTGAATTTTGGTGGCGTTTACCCCAGCGGTGACATCGGCATAGGGCGGTGGATCGCTGAGGGTGGTGGGCAGTTGCAGCATGTCGGGCTCCTGCACCAGGGTTTGCAGCACCTGCACCAGCATGGTCACGGCCTGCTCGCGGCTGAGGGCCTCGGTGGGATGAAAGGCTTTGTCGTCGGCCCTGGGCACCAGGCCGTACTGGTTGGCGGCGCGCAGAATCTCGTCCTTGTAGGGGTCGTGGCCAATATCCGCAAACACCGCCGCCTGGGTGGGGCGACCTGTGCCCCCCGAAACACCGGCTCGGGGCACCTCCATCAGACGCACCAGCACCGCCGCCCCATAGTCGCGCTGGAGGGGGATATCCGGCTCAAAGGCGGTACCAATTTCATGGCGGGGGCTGGCAATGCCGTAGGTGGCCATTTCGCGAATAATCGCCTCGGCCCAGTGCCCGGCAATATCGCCAAAGGGGCCTCTGGCGGTGGCCGTTTCAACCACATCCCCCGGCTGGGTGGTGGGGCCATAGTTGAGGGCCACAATGGCCTGCAAGCCGTTGTAGGTCATGGCGATGAACTCGGCCCGGCTCATCGGCGCGTCGGGATAGACAGCGTTATCATCGTCGCCAAAGATTAGCCCCAGGTGCTTGGCCAGGGCAAAGGATGCGGCGCTGGCGTGCTCCAGGGGAATGTCCACAAAGGGCGGCTCGGTGACGGGCAGGGGCGGGGCGATCGCCCCCTCATCCACCGCCATCTGTTGCAGGGCGTTCAGCAGCATGGCTACCCCCTGCTCACGGCTCACCCCCTCGGTGGGGCGATAGGTGCCATCGGCGTAGCCCGTAACCACCCGGTAGGTGGTCGCCGCTTTGAGAATGTCGGCCTCGTAGGGGTTACCGGCAATGTCGGTAAAGCCCACAGCCTCTGGGGATTTTACCGGCTCTGGAGCCAACTGGCCAGGCCCAGGCCGCCGCAAAAAAGCCTGCCCCGCCGTTGTCTGAGCCACCAGGGCCAGGGGCTGGGTGAGTTCTTCGCCATCGCCAGGGCCGCAGCGGTTGTCCAGAAAAATGGTTACATCGCTGGCCAGGGTGCCATCGGTGGCGGTGGCATCCCAGGTGGTGGCGGTGCGATGGCCCAGGCAGTAGACGTAGTGAATTGTATTGTTGCTTCTGGGTTCCGACTCCAGCGCCTGCCAGTAGGCGTAGTCATTACCCACAACGCGCTCAAACAGGCGGCTGGCCATCTCCCGGTTGTACACGAAGCGATCGTAGCGCGGGTCAACCTTGGAGAAGACAATCTTCAGGGCAATGCACAGGTTGTTACGAAAGATGCCGATGATGCCTGTCGTCTGCACCGGAAACACCCCCCGCAGATAGCCCGCCCCATACACATACAGGTCGGTTTGATTGTCGGGGTTGGGCTGGTGATGCTGCACAGCTCCCAAAGCAGCCTGTACCACGTCGGGGGGCTGGCCCAGGAGGGATGAGGCGACAACGCTAGTCATAGCTGGCACTCGCGAGGATAAACAACCGGATGGCAGTGGCCGACTCAATCTGCGTAATCCTTGGTTTGCAGGGGTCAGAAATTGAGCAGGCCACACAGATTGTAATCATTCTCCCGGTTTTCGCTAGCTAAATGGGCTAAAAAAAGCGCTGGATGCACCGGTTAGTGCAGCGTCAACCCTAGAAGTTCGGGTTTGTAGTCAGCGCTTTAGCGCTAAAGCGCTGACTACGAGCTGATGCATTTACCCTAAAATTTGTCTTTGACTAAGCACTAGCGGAAAAAGGCCAAAAATTTTGATCGCGCTGCGCGCGAAAAGGGAAAAAGAGAAAAAGTGTAAAGAGATACCTAGAGTCCTCGGGCCTCGCACACAACTCGGAAACCGATAATGTCGTGGCGGACGCCGGGGAAGTTGTTGTCGCGGCACGCGGAACGGCAAATCCTCGGATTGACGAACAAAGAACCGCCGCGTAATATTTTATACTCTTCTTTTCCGTCCTCTACCCAGGCACTACCATCAACTGGAGCGCCTTCGTAATTGTCATGCCAGTCATCCTGGCACCATTCCCAAACGTTGCCGTGCAGGTCACAAAGGCCAAAGGCATTAGCCAGGGGATGGAAATAGTTCACCGGTGTAGTGGTTTCTCGATAGAGCCCCTTAGGGCCTCGACCATAGCTACCCGACCAGCCATAACTTTCGTCATCGGTGCCGCGATAGTTGGCCAGGTCAGTGGTAAGGGTTTCGCCAAAGTGGAAGGGGGTTGTAGTCCCAGCCCGGCAGGCATATTCCCACTCGGCTTCGGTGGGTAGGCGATAGAGATGACCGGTCAGTTGGCTCAGCCGCTGGCAAAACTCCACCGCGTCGTACCAGCTCACTTGCTCTACCGGGTGGTCATCTTCCTTAAAGTAGAACGGGTCTGGATCAAGAGCTTGCTTAACCTGTAGATCCGTGCGTTGGGCTATAGCTCGCCACTGGGCCTGGGTTACCGGGTAGCGTCCCATTAGAAAGGGCGACACAGTAACCTCGTGTTGGGGGCCTTCGCGTTCTTCTCGGTCAAGCTCCTTGGGGGGAGAGCCCATCATAAACGTGCCTCCCGGCACCAGCACCAGGCTAAGCCGGGTAACGGTATTGCGGCTGTCGATGAACTCCTGGGTGGTGCGTTGTTGGCGCAGGACGGTTGGCCGTGGTGAAAGGGCCTCTAAATAGGCTTTCCCCTGGGCCGTAATTGCCAGGTGCAGCTCCAGGTTCCCGGTGCTGGGCAGGTTAGCCATAGAGCTACCCAGGCGTTCTTTAACAAAGCCCTGCGCCTTCAAGAAACCGAGTTCTTCCAATAGCTCTGGTTCCCTGCGGTAAGGGAATTCGGCCTTGGCCCCCAGGGCATGGAGAATATCCTGCTGGCGTGGCGAAAGTTGAAGGTTAACGGCCATAGTGCTTTCCCCTATTCGTCAGACAAAACATCTGAGCAAATGTAGCGATCGCTAATACTCACGTTTTGATTTGTCCAGAGGTAGTTATCTAGCCAAGTGCAGGCTTTCTGAAGTAATTCTGCAACCTCAGGAATTTTATCCTGCCGGGGCATAGAACCTACGGGCTCTAGCCTGCCGTCTATCTCCCAGAGTTTAACGGTTCTGTCATAGCTCGATGAAATAAACTGCCGACCATTAGGGCTAATACTCACCGATCTCACAGCGTTGTTGTGATGCTCATTAAAGCTGCGCAGCACTACCCCATCCAGGGACCAACGCTTTAGGGTTTGGTCATGGCTGGCCGAGATTAGAGTTTGGCCATCTAGGCAAAATTCCACGTCATAAACCGTATCAGCATGGTCTTGAAAAACCCGCAGCAATTGGCCACTGCTGACTTCCCACAGTTTAATCACCGTTCCACTAGCCGAGGCCAAAAATTGGCCATTGGGGCTAAACGCCAGACTATAAACCCAGTCATTACTGCTTTGATCTTGCAAATCCGCCAGGGGTTGCCCCCTTAAATCCCAGAGCTTCAGGGTACCATCTGCACTGGCAGAGGCAATGGTCTGACCATCAGGGCTAAACCCTACGTCTAAAATCCAATCCTGGTGGCCGTCAAAGTTATCGTTAACTAAATAACCCTGAAAATCCCATAGTTTGAGGGTCGCTTCAGAACCAGCGGATACAAAAAGATTACCCTGGGGATTAAACCCCAGAGAACGTACCTTGGCACCATGTTCACAGGTCGTAATCGGATTTTTACTATTGCGAGTCCAGATTCTAATGGTTGCGTCATCCCCCGCCGAAATAATGCGCCGGTCTTGTTCCGTTTGGCCGGGTTGGAGTTGCGGTTGAATGCAGATATCCCGCACAGCCTCGGTGTGACCCCGACTGCCTGCAAAGTTTCGCGACAGATTGCCGTTCAAATCCCAAAGTTTAACCTGATGATCGGTAGAACACGAGATGATCTGCTGGCCATCGGGGCTAAAGATAGCTTTTGTCACTGGGCCATCGTGGCCCTCCTGGGGAAAATCTTGTTCGGGTTGCAGTGTCCAAAGTCTAATGGTGTTATCGCCTCCCCCAGACGCTAAAAACTCACCCTGGGGATGAAAGCGCACACAGAGCACTTCATTGACATGTCCCTTAAAGCTATCCAGTTCTTCCCCATCCAGGTTCCAGAGTCTGACGGTTTTGTCAAAGCTTGCTGTCGCTATCCTGCTGCCATTGGGGCTAAAGGTGACGCAATGCACGGCTCCCTGATGGCCTTTTAACCTCCTAAACAGGTTGCCCTCTAAATCCCAAAGTTTGACTTCTCCTCTCTCCCCCGGAGACGCCAGTACCTTCTCCCCAGCCGCCGCAATCTTGGTGCAATCGGGGCTAAAACTAACGCTAAAAAATTGCTCATCTTCGCCAGAGAAGGTTTTTAGTTCCTCTCCCGATAGGCTCCACAGCTTGACCGTACCATCCTCGCTTGCTGAAGCAATGCGATCTCCTTCAGGATGAAAGCTGAGATCCCAAATAATATCTTCGTGGGCTTCTATGGAGGTTTCTAAGGTGCCATCTATCCGCCAAAGTTTAATAGTGCGATCATGTCCTGCGGAGACAACGTTCTGACCATCCGGGCTAAAGCAAACGCAAAGCACATAGTCGCGATGGCCCTTCAAGGTATTAACCAGGGTACCGTCTGGTTGCCAAAGGCGCACGGTACGGTCTTCACTGGCTGAGGCAATCAAATTCCCTAGGGGGCTAAAGCTGACATCTCGCACCTTACCCCGATGGCCAATTAAGTTAGCTAATAACTCACCATTTCTTCGCCACAGTTTCAGAGTGCGATCTTCACTGGCTGAGACAATGCGATCGCCAGAGGGGTCAAAACTCACATCCCATACATCATCCCCGTGACCTTCAAAGCGGTTGATCTCGCGAATAGTCCTGACGACCCGGTGCAATCTATCAAGCACCCTAATCCTGACGTTATCAGGAACATCCTTAGCCTGTTGAAGTTTTTTAACCGCTTGCACACTGGTGATTAAAGCACCTAAAAAATCGTAGGATTTTCGCTGAGCTGACGATTTAGCACTTAATGCCTCGATCTCAACAATTTCTATCCGTTCTGCCTGCGGTTGGTCAGATACCGTTGCTGCCCACGGGCTTTCTTTTAAGAGGATTTCAGTAAATTTTTTGTAGCTTGTGGATAGGGATAGTCGCCCCGCTTCTCTGCGCTCGATCTGAGTGGCAATATCTTCGCCGTAGGAATAGCGGGGCACATGCTGGATTTGTACCTCGCCAAAGTACTTATCAAGCTTGCATTCAGGGCGCTGATAGACCTGCTTGAATAGGGCTTCAAAGGTGGGCTGATAGCCCTCAATCTGCGATTCTCTATCCCCATAACGCCAGAAATCCTTTAACCGCTGCTCAGACAGGTCAATGCGAGAGGGCAAGGGAAACACCACTAGAGGGCGAGGATCATCGGATCCAAGCCGATACTGGGTAGCGTCACGAATTAAATCAACAATGCCATCCAAACTTTGAGAGTTAGGGGTAAACACAGCAACCAGCTTTTCTGGCAGCAGCATCGCACAAATGCTGCTGGTGTCTGTGGTTCCGGTGCGAGAGTCAATCAGGACGTGGCTAAATTGCTCAGTGAGTTGCTCAGCCCAAATGGTAAACAGGTTCTCTACCTGAAGAAACGATTCTTCCCACTCAAAGCGGTTGACGCGGGTTAAATATTCATCATCAAAGCGCCCCGCCTTAAGCAGAGAAAGAAAGGGAATGTCTGTTTCTAAGATGTAGTTATTAAGGTTGGCCCTGTGCAAAAGTGGGCCTACTGCCTCTTCGCGGATTTCCTGGTCGCCGTAGTACTGAGTGATGGATTGCCGTAACTGGTAAAAAAAGTCTATTAACCCAGGATATAAATTAAAATCATTTTTCCTGGTTTCTGGGTTCGGGAATTTGTTATTGAAGTACTTATAGAAATAACGATGTAACCCAGGGGCCTCCAAATCCCAATCAATCATTAAAATTTTCTTGGGTTTGTCCTGAGGAGAGCGTTTCGCCTGTTCCCTCAGCTTTCCAGCTAACACACAGGCAACGTTAGCCAGAGCCATAGATCGCCCGGTGCCGCCTTTGTAAGAGTAAAATGTTGTAATCGTACCTTTATCAGTAGATGCCGGACTATTCACGGTGCTCCCGAACTGCTCACAAAC
>CAYUBC010000126.1:0-7003 GCA_964442885.1 uncultured bacterium
TGTCCCACGGGGTGGCAATCCAGCCGGGTATGCTGTACGGGTTTGATGCCCAGCGGGGGATTGACATGGTGATGCCCCCCCAGGCCATGCTTGGCAGTCTGAGTATCGAGCGCCCCCTGTTTGAAGAATGCTTGCACATCATGGGGCGCAGCGATCTGGATGATCGTTTCTGGGCCAACAACTATGTGCATAGCCCCAATGGCTTTGCCCTGGCCCAGCGCTATCTGAAGGAACTCTACAACCTGGTGCGGAGTCAGGCCGGGTTTCTGCAGCAACCCCAAATCAGCCGATTAATTTTGGATGACTACGTGCCGCTGTTGATCGAGGCGATTCCGCCGATGGGGGAAAAATGGCCCAGGTCACCTGCATGTCGCCCTCGGGTAGACCTGGTGCGGCAGGCCGAAGCCTACATGCGAGCCAACCTGGAGCACCCCATGACCCTCAAAGACCTCTGCGCTGTGCTCAATACCAGCAGTAGCCCGCTCAGTCGAGGGTTTCAAGAGGTCTTTGGGGTTAGCCCCATGGTCTATCTGCGAGAGTTGCGTCTGTATGCCGTCCACCAAACCCTCAAAGCCGCTGACCCCGCCACCACCCAGATTACCGCTGTGGCCCAGCGGTTTGGCTTCTGGCATGGCGGACGCTTTAGCCAGTACTACCAGCAGATGTTTGGTCAACCGCCATCGGCGACCTTAAGGCAGCGATAGCGAACGGGGATAGGGAATGTAAGCGGCATGATTCTGAAGAAAAGCTGAAATTGACCGAACCTTGGCCACTAAAGAAAAGGAAGATTCGGATAACGTCAGGCGATTCAAGTTTGAGATAATTTCTGAGCTTTAAGCTCATTGCAGCCAAGGAATTTTGCCAAGGGTGTATACCTTTGGCCCAGGTTGCTATTTGGAGGTACGCTGCGTTGCAACGTTTTCCGTTTCTTGTGTCTGGTTCATTGGGGTTAGCATCTTTGCTCTTAGCGCCTGCTGGTTTAGCTCAGGTTGAGCCTAGCGGCGCTTGGCTAGATGAGACGGTGAATTGGAACCAGGTTGGTGCGTCTATTCCCCGAGCTCCGGTGTTTGAGGCCACTAACCTGGAGAATTGCCAGCATACGGTGCGCCCTGCTGTCTTACCAGAAGATGAACAGGTTGAATCCGCCGGTTGGACGTTAACTGACGCCGCCCAAATCTATGGCAATACCACCCTGGTCACCGGCATGGCTAATGCCGACGGCATGTGTCGGCCCTTGGCCTACCAGGTGTTTGTATTCACCAATGGCCAGTTTTCGGGCACGCTGTCGCCCATGCCGATGAACTCTCGCGAGGACGGCAGCCTGTTTGACCTCGACCTGTACCGCGAAGGCTATATCGACGCCTCCTTTAACCGCTACCAACCGGAGGATGCCCTGTGCTGCGCCTCTGGAGAGAGTCGGCTGTTTTACGAGGTGGATGCCGCCTCTAGCCCACCGGTGCTGGTGCCGCAACTGCCCGGCAGTACCGTTGAGCGGCCCAGGCCAGAGTAAGGCCATGGTGGGTAGCCTTGGGCACTCATGGCTCAGTGTTTGGACAGATTTTGTTTGGACAGATTTTGAAGGTGATTATTGAGGACTGTTATGCCACTAAAGCCCCTATCGTTTTCTCTGCTAGTTGCGCTGTCGGCTCTGGGGGTGGCCCTGATCGATCGCGCCCCAGCAGCCCCGATCCCAAGCTCTGAAATGTCCACAGACTGGCAGAAGGTACCCACAGACCTATCGGCCCAGCCCAAGGATAACCAGGTCGTCACGCTGACGGCGCGCGATCGCAATACCCACATCAACCTGCGCAGTCAGCCCACGGCGAACTCCCGTGCTGTGGGTTATGGGCTGCCGGGCGATCGGGTCAACCTGTTGCAGTGCGTGGAAGACCGCGACACCGCCGGAAGCGATCTGAACTGGTGCAAGGTGCAGTTTCCGGGCTCTGGCGCGATCGGCTGGATTCGCAGCGACTTCATCATTTTCTCCGGCGATGGCGAGTAGCCCGTCAGCCTGAACTTTTGCACGAGGATGGCGGTGGACTGCCGCGATCGCCCCATAGATAACGTGATTTGGTAAGAGGATTTATGACATTTAAGATGACCGCTCTAGCGATCGCCACCGCCTGCCTTTCCGTGGGGGTCGCCTCTGTAGCCAGGGCCGACACCGTAACCGCACACTGCGACCTCTATCGACCGAATGAACCCTATCCCGGCGTTTCGAGCAGCTGCACTTTTTCCCAACGGCAGGGCTATATCGGCATTCAGATGCAGAGTGGAGTGCGCTACGAGTTCAGCCCAACGGGCAACCAGCCCGGCAATTTTGTCGATCAGTATGGTCAGCCCGTCTACCGTCAAGATGATCTGGGTGAGGCAGGGCTAGTCTTTCAGCTCAACGACGGATCGCGCCTCTACGTCTATTGGGATACCAGCGGTGGCTACGGTAGCCAGCCTGTGCCCAGCGGTACTCGGGTGGGTACCCTGGTCGCCCACGATCGCGGCTCCCAAGTCAACCTCCGCAGCCAGTCCACCATCAACTCCCGCGCCCTGGGCTACGGGCTGGCGGGCGACCAGGTCAACATTTTGGAATGTGTGCCAGATGCCGATACCCGTGGCAGTGACCTCAACTGGTGCAAGGTGCAGTTTCTGGTATCGGGTGCCACCGGCTGGATTCGCAGCGACTTTATCATCTTCCCCAGCGACGGCGAATAAGGGGATGTTGGAAAGTCCTATGGACTGTAGCAAAAGTGGGGATCCCCCTAAATCCCCCTTAGTAAAGGAGACTTTTACTCCCCTTGCTAAGGGGGACAGGGGGGATCAGCAGGCGACTAAAGCTACAGCCAACCATGTTTCAAACGCCCTCTAAGCCTCTCATCATTTATTCAGTCATTTAGAACAGCCATGAATGCTCAAGTCGCAATTTTTACAACCGTCCTGCTGTTGGGCGCATCGGGTCTAAATTTGCCAGCCCAGGCCAATAATCCGATTCAAGCTCCGGTTTACCTGGCCCAGGCCAGCACCCCCGTCACCTACACCACCCTGACGGGCAATGGCGACATCGTGATTCAAATTACCGATGGCAATTATCGGGTGCACACCTATCTGCAACCGGGCGAAAACGGCTACGTCGCAGAAGAAGGGGTATCCAGAATCTACCTCAATCCGTTGACGGGTCAAGTTATCGTCACCAGCACTGAAACCGGTGAAGAGTTCTACAACTACTACATTCATCCCATCAACACTCATCCCAATGTCAGTACCTACGGCCATGTGGGCACTCCGGCTACCTCAATAACGCAGCAAAATCCCAATCAACTCTATGCCGAGATTACCGAAGGGGATTTTCGCTTCAGTGGGGTGTTGAATCGCACCTCGCCTTCCGCAAACTATTTTATTGGTTCCGATAATCAAGTCCGCGTTATGTACGACCGAGATGCGGGCCGGATTGTGATTATCAACGTGGTGACGGGAGACGAGTTTTACAACTATCCCTACAGTCCCGGATCTGGATTCGCCGATTAGCCCAGGAGTGCCGTTTTTATGCCTTTTCTTAACTCAGCCATCCGAGGTTCATTGGGGGTGATGGGGGTAGCGGTTTTGACCCTCGTTCCTGGGCTGGGCCGCCTGTCCTTGGCCCAAAACCGCGCGGCTACCCCCTACTGCTTTGTGGTCAACGAAAAACTCAGCGTGTACTCGCGCCCCGCCGCCGATGCCGCCACCGAGGATACCTTTAACGCCAGAGACATTGCCTATGCCACCGCCAACCCACCTAGAACGGTGCGGGTGGGCAATCGCTCCTTTGTAGAAGTCGCCATCTACGGCGGCAGGCGCGGGTGGCTGCCTCGCACCTCCACCGTGGATGGCGTGCCTCTGCTTGTGGATTTGAGCCCTGATCAATGCACGAACCCAGGACCAGGGGCGGTGGGGTACGGCAGCATGGGCAGCGGCGGAAATGTGGGCCACAACAGCACTGCTCCCTACTGCTTTGTGGTCAAAGAGCGGCTCAGCGTGTTTTCTCGTCCATCCGTCGATGCGGCCACCGCAGACACTTTTAACACCGGCGATATTGCCTATGCCACCACCAACCCGCCCAGGACGGTGCGATCGGGGAATCGATCCTTTGTGGAAGTGGCCATTTATGGAGGCAATCGCGGCTGGCTGCCCCGCCTGTCTACGGTTGATGGGGTTCCTCTAATTGTGGATTTGAGCACCGACCAATGTACCAGGCCAGGGCCTGGTGCAGCGGGCTACTAGATGAAGTCGTTGTAGCCAGAACGAACTGTTAGTCTGATACCGACAACCCTAACCCAGGAGCATAAACCATGAGCATTCTGACTTGGATTGTTTTAGGACTGATTGCTGGGGCGATCGCCAAAGCCCTGATCCCCGGCAACCAAGGGGGTGGCATTCTTGGCACCATGCTCCTGGGTATCATTGGGGCCTTTGTGGGCGGGTCACTCCATACATTTTTCACCACAGGAGCGCTTCAGTTAGCCAGTGTGACCTTTTCGATCGGGGGCATTGTGGTGGCAGTTTTGGGGGCCATTGTCGCCGTCTTTGTCTGGAGTTTAATTGCCAGAGCGACTTAGGGCTTGGCATCAAACGGCCCCAGCCATAATCTGTCTTTCTCTTCTTTTTCTTTGGGTGGCTCCAGTAGAATCTTGAGAGAAGAAGATACCTTCATATAGAGGCCTATGTGGTCAGTGGTATTGGCTGGGGCATCAAAGGTAAAGACCGTGCCCTCGAGAAAGACCTTCGTTGGCCGTTGGGCTCTTGCATCAGCCAGAAATAAACTCAGCAGATCATCTCGTCCCCCATCGTTGGGTACATGCACTGAGAAGGAATATCCCTCGTCATTCTCGTTGGCCATCAGGTTAAAACGCCAGGTGGCGGCACTTGGCCCATCACCACTCCACCAATCTCCTAGGATCTGTTTTACCTCCTCATCTCCATAGAGATTGCTGTGATCAACAAATCCCCATACCTTGACTTCCTGACCCTCTATTTTTTGTAAATCACTGCTGGTTCGAGCAAATCCATTGCTGGTGATGGATGATGCCGCAATATAGTCGTCAACCTTTCCGTTGCATCCAGCCATTAAGAGAACAATGGTTGACAGGATAAGACGAAGAAATGTATTCATTCCAGACAGCGACATGGTCTTGTTGATTTGGGGCAGTAGCGTTGACCGTTTTATAGGTAGTAAAATAACTAATCTGCGGAGAATTAAGTCATTGAAGGCAAGCATAACAGAAGCTGGATTGGGTGCATTATAGGGACAATGATGCATTTACAAACAGCATTCGAGCGTCCTTAATTCGAGTGTCCTTAAAGGATGGAGTCGAACATGAAATCACAGATCTCGTTTATGTTATGGTCGCTGGTGTTAGGAACATTGCTGCTGACCACCACCGCCTGCACGGATCAAACATCAACCCCAACGCCTCCCCCAGCAGCAGCCCCACCTGCGGCTGAGAGCCAGGCTAGTCAAACGGCCCAGGCCAATCTGCAAACCTACGACGAAACCGCCCAGGGCATTCCAGTCAAAGCCCAATACCCCAATACCATGACCGTCGAAAGCACGGGCAGCGGTGAAGGGGTGGGGGTTTTCTTTACCTTTAAGCCCCAGGGGAATGCCCTCGATGAAGCCGAGGTGCATGTCTTTTTGCCCGCGGGCGCGGCCTCAACCACTGAGCTGATGCCAATGATCACCGGGCCGAACGGGTTGATCGAGAGCAATGGCTGGACGCTGGACGGAAGTCGTTCCGATACAGCTTCGGAGTTTCCTTACCCCTGGTTTGAGATGGTGTTTGACATCAGCAGCGATCGCGAGCAGTCGGGCCACATTCTGATTGGCCAAACCAATGGGCAGGCGGTGCAGGTGACGCTGCTGTACCCCGCCGAGATGGCCGATGCCTACTGGCCTGCGGCCAACGCCATCCTCGAGAGTCTGAAATTTGAGCCAAGCCTATTGCCCATTGACAGTTCTGCCCTCTAGCCACAGATAGTTATGGATTGGCTGGGTTTCTTCTATGCTCCCATCAAGCTCTTTGTCGCTCATCCAGAGCGGATAGCCGCAGTAGCTTCGGCCCTATTGGTAATGTTTTTAGTGCTGGGAAGAAGTCGTCGGGTGTGGCCCTGGCCTTTGCTCTGGGCAACAGGTTTTTGGGCTGCCTTTGCCCTGTGGGAATGGCTGATTCTGATGCAGACGCCGGAAGCCAATATTCGAGTTGATCTGCTTTTGATTTATCCGGTGCTGCTGGGGATGACGCTATGGGCGCTGTGGGGAAGTCTGCGGGCTGGGATGAGGTCTAATTAATTGGTTTGATGCTGGAGTTTGTCCAATGCGGGGGGATAGCGATATGACATTTCTGCATCCCCTGGGGTTGAAATCGCACTTGGTTTTTGAGCGGCTGGTTTCTCTATTCCGCCGATCGCGGCACCTGGGCCTGCTTATGGCGGTAATGCTCGCCCTGGGGCTGGCGATCGCCCCGTCCGCGCTGGCTCAATTTTCCCTACCGGACAGCCTGGGGCGGCAGGAATCTGCCCCACTACCTGCCGAGGTCAAACGGTTTGGCGGGCTGGAGGTGGCCCCGGTGCGATCGCCGGTGGATAACCGCACTTTGTTTGAGCTGGCCTCTCCCACGGTTTACGATCGCCGCGATCGAGCGGCGGAGCTTCCCGTGGAACAGCGAGCCCAGGAGGTCAAAGCGCGGTTGAACCTGGCCATTTTTAATCGGAGCATGGATGCTGAGACTCTGGCGGTTGAGGTCTCTCGCCTCAACAACGTCACCGTCATCGACGTACGCGATCAAGAGCATCCCCGCCCGCTGGTGCTGGTTTCGGTCACAGAGCAGGACGCCGACTACAACGGCCTGCCCATCGACGCCCTGGCCCAGCGGTGGCGAGACATCTTAGATGATGAAATCCGCCAGGGGCTTGAGCAACTGTCGGATCAGGTTTTTCTCAGCAGCCTGGGGGCTGCCCTGCGCCTGCTTTTAGGGCT
>CAYUBC010000126.1:7013-8721 GCA_964442885.1 uncultured bacterium
TGGTGGGCCTCCTCAAGCAGGGTATTGCCCGACGCCAGCGGGTGTTGAAGCAGCGGCAGCAGGCGCTGAGGGCATCGCGGCCCCGCGCCGCGCCCGAGGCCGACGCAGAGCCGCTCGATCAAAGGCGATCGCAGGTTTTGCAGGCCCTCCGCCA
The DNA here is from genome assembly GCA_964442885.1 of uncultured bacterium. Taxonomy (GTDB): domain Bacteria; phylum Cyanobacteriota; class Cyanobacteriia; order Phormidesmidales; family Phormidesmidaceae; genus Nodosilinea. The sequence continues at coordinate 7,168 of CAYUBC010000126.1, forward strand.
AACCCTCAGCCTGGAGCATCGCCTGGGGTTGTGGAGCTTAGCCCAGTGGCTATTGTTTTGGGGCCTCGTCCTCAGCTGGTATATCGGCATTGCTGTAGCGGCGCGGCAAGTTCCGGGCCTTTCTGCCCTGAGCGGCTACCTGGTGCAGACGCCCCTAGAGCTGCTGCTGGTCTGGTTTGTAACCGGCCTGGCGATTCGCCTCAGCCGCCGCATCATCGATCGCTTTGAGGCGGTGTGGCAAGACCGCAGTTTTAGCGGCCTGCTCGATCTAGGCGATGTGCAGCGCCGTGAACTGCGCATTTCTACCATTGCCCGGGCCACCCAGGGGCTAGTCACCCTAGTGATTGCCATTACCGGATGTCTAGTCGCGCTCAATGTTCTGGGCTTTTCTGCCGGATCGGTTCTGGCGATTGGTGGTCTGCTTGGTTTGGCCGTGTCCTTTGGGTCGCAAAACCTGGTCAAAGACCTGGTCAATGGCTTCCTGATTTTGGCCGAAGATCAGTACGCCATTGGCGACGTGATTGATCTAGGAACAACGGCGGGGCTGGTCGAAAACCTCAACCTGCGGGTGACTCAGCTGCGCAGTGCCGACGGCGAACTGGTCACCATTCCCAACAGCGCCATCACCCAGGTCAAAAACCTGACTCGATCCTGGTCGCGGGTTAACTTCAGCATTGATGTGGCCTACCAAACCCAGCCCGCTCATGCGCTGAGAGTGCTTCAGCATGTCGCCCAAACCCTGTACGAGGAGCCTGCCTGGAACGGCAAAATTCTGGGTCCTCCAGAGGTCTTGGGTATCGATCAGGTCACCCACAGCGGTATGACCATCACCGCCTGGATTAAAACTGCGCCCGGGGAACAGTGGGCGGTGGGCCGGGAATTTCGCCTGCGGGTCAGAGAGGCCCTGGCCGCCAACGGCATTGAAGTCGGCATCCCCAGCCAAACCTATCGAGTGGAGCCTGCCCCTGGGGAGCCCCAGGCTGTGACGGAGCGGCCCGAGGTCGCCCACCCTGATCGCTAGAAATCCACGGCGTCGCAGATGATGGGGCAGGTCATGCAGTGGCCGCCGCCGCGCCCGCGCCCCAGCTCCGCGCCGACGATGGTGACGACTTCGACACCCTCTTTACGCAGGGCAGTGTTGGTGACGGTGTTGCGGTCGTACATCACCACCACGCCGGGCTCCAGACATACCGCGTTGTTGCCGCTGTCCCACTGCTGGCGCTGCTCCTGGTAGGCGTTGCCGCCGGTCTCCACATCGCTGGGGTAGATCGAGAAGGTGACCACCTGGTTCATGATTGGCGGGAACAGGGTGACCAGATCGCGATCGCAGAACGTAAACACCGTATCCAAATAGACCTGTTGGGAAATAACAAGAAAAATCGCTGAAGCGCTTATATAGCAATACTTTCAAGGATTTTTGAACTTGCTACACAACAACTCTATTGGATTAGCTAAGAGATCAATCCCAACCATTTCCAGGACTTACGCTATGCGCGGTAGTTGCAGAAAATGCTCACGACTTTAGGGGAGCATCCGACAGCTAGCGTTCCCCAA
>CAYUBC010000127.1:0-419 GCA_964442885.1 uncultured bacterium
AAAGTGGGAGGCGAAGATCTTCTGATAAAGATTCTCCTCCGTCATGCCGTCGTGGCTTTCAAAATCGTGGGCTGTGGCAATCCCGTACCAGATCCGCCGGGTGGTCGGATCGGCAGCCAGGTCTTGGCTAAATTTAGGGAATTTAGTAGCCATGAATCAAAACAGGTTGGAAGTACGAATGGTCAGAAAACGCAATTCGTGAAAGCGGTGGTTTGGGGTTATTGTAGGGCGCACTGCAGTGCGCCCCGATTGGAACGCCCATGACCAAAGGGGTCATCCCACCGAAATAATGCGTGCCAGGAAGAAGGCCCAGGTCGTGGCGATTCCTCCCAACAAGTAATGAGCCAGGCCCACGGCCCGACCTTGAGTGATGCTTAGCGCACGGGGCTGAATGGCAGGAGCTACCTTCAGCTTGTTGT
>CAYUBC010000127.1:429-8680 GCA_964442885.1 uncultured bacterium
CCCAAACAATCGATTCGATGAGTTCTTGCCAGTAGCCGCGACCGCTGAACAAGAACATCAGGCTAAAGGCCCAGATAAAGTGAGCGCCCAGGAACATCAGACCGTAGGCCGATAGGGCTGAGCCGTAGGAACCAATCACCTGGGAGGCTTGGGCCCACAGGAAGTCGCGCAGCCAACCATTGATGGTGATGGCACTTTGAGCAAAGTTGCCGCCCGTAATGTTTGATACTGAGCCATCTGGTGACACCGTGCCCCAGACATCCGACTGCATCTTCCAGCTAAAGTGAAAGATCACGATGGATAGGGAGTTGTACATCCAGAACAGGCCCAGGAACACGTGATCCCAACCGGAAACCTGACAGGTGCCGCCCCGACCTGGCCCGTCGCAGGGGAACCGGAAACCCAGTTCGCCTTTGTCGGGAATCAGCCGAGAACTGCGGGCATACAGAACGCCCTTAAGCAGAATCAGCACGGTGACATGGATGGTGAAGGCGTGGATGTGGTGAACCATGAAGTCTGCGGTACCCAGGGGGATAGCCGCCATCGCTACCTTGCCACCCACAGCAACTAAATCACCATTGAATACCGGACTTACCCCAGCCAAAGCTTGGGGAGCGGTATTTCCTGCCGCTGCGGCATGAACGCCTTGAATCCATTGGGCAAACACTGGCTGCAGGTTAATAGCCGTATCAGAGAACATATCCTGGGGTCGCCCCAACGCCCGCATGGTGTCGTTGTGGATATAGAGCCCAAAACTGTGGAAGCCCAGGAAAATGCAGACCCAGTTCAGGTGAGAGATAATGGCATCTCGGTGACGCAGAACTCGATCCAACAGGTTGTTGACATGGGTGGCGGGGTCGTAATCCCGCACCATGAAGATAGCCGCGTGAGCCGCCGCACCACAGATTAAGAAGCCGCCAATCCACATATGGTGGGTAAACAGCGACAACTGAGTGGGGTAATCCGTAGCGATATACGGATAGGGCGGCATCGAGTACATGTGATGGGCCACGATGATAGACAGTGAGCCTACCCAGGCCAGGTTCCATGACAACTGGCAATGCCAAGAGGTGGTGAAGATCTCGTACATCCCCTTATGGCCTTCGCCGGTAAAGGGGCCCTTATGGGCCTCCAACACCTCTTTGAAGCTGTGGCCAATACCCCAGTTGGTGCGGTAGAAGTGGCCTGCCACAATGAACAGAACCGCTAGAGCCAGGTGGTGATGAGCTGTATCCGATAACCAAAGCCCACCCGTTTGGGGATTCAGCCCGCCCTTAAAGGTGAGAAAATCGGCATAGATCCCCCAGTTGAGGGTAAAGAAGGGTTTTAACCCCTCAGCAAAACTGGGGTAGAGGTCAGCCATTAGGCTCTTATTCAGAATCCACTCGTGGGGTAGGGGAATCTTCGCGACCGTGTCAATTAACTGGCCGCCAATAGTTAACGGCTTGCCTGCATCAATGGCATCCATGCAGGCGTTGATGGGCAGAGAAACGTGAATCTGCTGCCCGGCATAGCCAAGGCAACCCAGACCCAGCAACCCAGCCAGGTGGTGGTTCATCATTGATTCCACGTTCTGGAACCACTCCAACTTGGGGGCTGCCTTGTGATAGTGGAACCAGCCTGCAAACAGCATGAGGCCAGCCATAACCAAGGCACCAATGGCCGTGCAGTACAGTTGGAAGCCGTTGGTAATCCCGTTGGCCCGCCACAGTTGGAATAGGCCAGAGGTGATCTGAATGCCGTGGAAGCCACCGCCAACATCAGCATTGAGAATGTCCTGGCCAAAAATAGGCCAGACCACCTGGGCACTGGGTTTGATGCCGGTGGGGTTGGTTAACCAAGCTTCGTAGTTAGAAAACTTGGCACCATGGAAGTACATGCCACTCAGCCAGATAAAGATGACGGCTAAATGACCAAAGTGAGCACTGAAGATCTTCCGGGAAATATCTTCCAGGTCACTAGTGTGGCTATCAAAGTCATGGGCGTCGGCGTGGAGGTTCCAAATCCAGGTGGTGGTTTTGGGGCCTTTAGCCAACGTGCGGTCAAAATGGCCCGGTTTTGCCCATCGCTCAAATGAGGTCTGTACCGGGTCTTTATCAACCACGACCCTGACTTTTTGTCCCGGTTCAGGGGGACTTATGGTCATGGGACTCTCCTCTCTTCTACTCGAAAATACAGAGCGGATAAAAGCGCTTTCTATTAAATAGACAGATATAAATTAAGTCTATAGAAAGCTTGAATGGAGGGATTTAGCATTACACCCCAGAGATAGGTCGGACTCCTAAATGCGGAATTGATCCCGCTAAACGTTATCTGACCTAAGGCGTGTAAAGCACTGCAATGGCCTGACTCATCAGGATCCTTAAGCTAGTCGATAAGAGTCCTAGATACTGGAAAACCAGGGTTTGAGACAGGTTAAGTAACAAACTACAGAATGACGGTCGATCTTGGTAAGCGAAATTTTCACAAGTTAATAACTCTGGAAAAAATAAATTAAAAAGAGGTCTTTGGATTTCTGAAACGGGGATTTCTGTATCGTTTCATTTCTTGCTTCGAGAGAATTTTGGTGCGGTTTATTTTTCGTTTTAAGAGAATTTTGAGCAACTTACAGGGCGCTGCTTTTCGGTAAACGCTATGCTGTGGCCATAACCTGTTTAGCCCCTGGCCAGCGCTTGGGAGGAGCCGCAACTCTTGGTCTACGGTCTCCATTGAATGCTTGTGACGCTTGTCAGAGGAGGGTTACCCAGGTTGTTTGCCGATATCCCTGTTGCTGGCTGCACCGTGCTTGGTTTGGGGAAGCTGGCCATGTAGACTCAATGATGTAGACACTGAATCAGCTAGGCACCATGAACCGTCCTTTGAGTGTGCGTCGTGTTGTTATCGGGCTAGTGATGGTAGTCGTGATCGGCCTGCTCGGCTCAGGCCCAGTTCAGGCCGCCAGCTTTGACCGCCAGAATTTGAGAATGGCGGATTTATCTAACCAGGATCTGCGCGGCAACGACTACACCCGGGCAGACCTGGCCGACGCCAATTTAAGCCACGCTAATCTGCGGGGGGTGCGGCTGTTTGATACTACCCTGGCCAGAGCTAATTTAGAAGGCGCTGATTTAACTGGGGCTACCTTGGATGGGGCGCGGTTAGTGCGGGCTAACCTCACTAACGCCATTTTGGAGGGAGCCTACGCCTTTGATACGGACTTTCGCGAAGCTACCATCGACGGGGCAGACTTTACCGACGTGCTGCTGGCCCCTAAAGTCAATGCCATGCTCTGTGAGGGGGCGCGAGGCACCAACCCTGTGACTGGGCGAGATACTCGCAATACTTTGTATTGCCCGTTGTGAACGGTAAATGGCAAAGGCGAGACAGGGCAAACTCCGTAGCGGGTTGCTGGTCTCGCGATCGCTAGCAAATCCCAGGGCTACTCTGTAAACTTGAGTTTGGACTATTGTTGCCCCGACCTGACCACCTTCACCCCTGGTTTATGCTGGAACCCTCTTTGCTGCGTTCGCTAGTTTGGACAGCCTATCGTCTGGCCATTATTTTTATGGTTTTTTTGCCCTTAGCGCTCCTCATTTGGGCCTTTGTGCAAAAGAATGAATCAATTCAGCGCTTGCTAACTATCTACTGGAAAGTAGCGAGTTTGCTGATGATTACGGTTTACCTGATGATCGGTGGGTTTACCATCAGTTTTGTATCAGCTCTAATGGCAAGGATATTGATTCCAGCTGGGTTGTGGTTTTGGGTCGATTTGAATGAAGAAATTCGAGAGCAACCCAACTCAATGCTGAAATTGCTGTTTAGCGCCTGGCGATGGGCCGTAACGATTTACAACATTTTAGGTGTTGCTATTCTGCTCCCTTTCCTGCCCTGTGCGTTTTCAAGTACCCGCTTTGCCGGGGCCGATTGTCAAACCTGGCTAGAGCCACCCCTGCTTTATAAGGACTATTTTCACAGCGGCTACACCCAAGGTTTCCTGGGGTTTTTTGGCATTCTTGGCCTGGCTATTTATGTTGCTTCCCTGGCCTGGTTTGTGTTTGTGCGCTTAGGGAAGTACGGACGGCAGGCTATTAATTAACCCTTTTCCAAGCCCAGAAGTGGAGTTTTGCCTATAGGAAAGCTACAGGTTTTGAGTCGGGCTTGGTATAGTTCGCCCACCGTTATTTTCAGACCTCAAGTTTTTAATCCATGCCACCCGTATCTGCCGGTATTCGTTTAGAACAGTACACCCTCAGGCATCCCCAAGTGGTTCTATTGGTGCATGCCGTTGTGGCCGGACAAGCCGATGAGGTGGTTGTATTCCGCGGGTTCTCTAGCTCCCTAGTCCATCCTACGGCCTTTGATCCAGATGTCCCTGTGCTGCCCGAAGATGCCGATATTCAAAGTATAGACATTCTCAAAGGCCCCTATTCACCGACTGAGCCGCAATATCTCCAGCAAGGGCTATCCTGGTCTGCCATGTTATCTATGTTAGAAGCGGCTGGGCTATGACCCTGATTCGCCGAAGGGTGTGGGCGGATGCTTGACGTCACAGTAGTTTTCCACGGGCAGCAATTGCGCGTTAACCGTGCATAGATGCGCTGAGTTGCTTAGGATAAAAGAACCGTAATTCCATCGCTATGCTGAGTCAGATTAAAGCCCTTGCCGCCGAGCTTACACCTCGTTTGATTGAAATTCGTCGTCATCTTCACAGCCACCCTGAGTTAAGTGGTCAGGAATATAAAACGGCGGCCTACGTGGCTGGTGTGCTGTCCTCCTGTGGGTTGCGGGTGCAGGAATTGGTGGGTAAGACTGGGGTAGTCGCCGAACTCAAGGGAGGGGATGACTCTCGCATTTTAGCGATTCGGGCCGATATGGATGCGTTGCCCATTCCTGAGCGAGTTGAGTTGGACTTTGCGTCTACCCAGCTAGGAATGATGCACGCCTGTGGTCACGATGTTCACACTACGGTGGGGCTAGGAACGGCTATGCTGCTCTCCCAGCTTGGGGCACCGCTGCCGGGAAAAACTCGCTTTTTGTTTCAGCCTGCGGAAGAAACTGCCCAAGGAGCCCGATGGATGATTGAAGATGGAGTCATGGCGGGGGTTTCGGCTATTTTAGGAATGCACGCTTACCCCACCCTGCCTGCCCGTAGCATTGGTATTCGTTACGGTGCGCTTACGGCGGCGGCTGATGATTTGGATATTGTGATTATTGGCGAATCAGGTCATGGTGCTCGCCCCCATGAAGCCATTGATGCTATCTGGATTGCCGCCCAGGTAGTAACGGCATTGCAGCAATCCATCAGCCGTACCCAGAACCCCCTGCATCCAGTGGTGCTAACTATTGGTCAAATCAGCGGTGGTCGCGCCCCCAACGTGATTGCCGATACCGTCAAACTGTCAGGGACGGTGCGCTCCCTCCATCCGGACACCCGAAATCATCTGCCCCAGTGGATAGAAACCATCGTGGCCGGGGTGTGCCAAACCTATGGGGCCAAATGCGAGGTGACCTACCGCCGGGGTGTGCCCTCGGTGCTTAATGATCCTGCCTTAACCGAATTAACCGCCCGCTGCGCCAGTGAAGCCCTGGGTGATCAGCATCTGCTTTTGATCCACGAACCTTCCCTGGGGGCAGAGGATTTTTCCCTCTACCTGGAGCATGCTCCAGGCACTATGTTTCGCCTGGGCGTTGGCTTTACGGATCGCGCTGTCAATTACCCCTTGCACCACCCTAAGTTTGAGGTTGATGAGTCGGCGATCGCTGCCGGGGTAGTCACTATGGCTTACACCAGCTACCGCTACTGGCAGACTAGGGCAGATGCCCACCCAGAGGGCACCCATTGATGGCTATAAGCGCATCCCCTGCGGCTCTGGCCCGACTGGGCTCGACCGTAGCTCCAACCCTGATTTGATGTGATTGATCTGCCCAGACTACCCTGCCCAAGGGCACTTACAGGAGGATTACCTTGTCAACGCCAATCCCTATCTACCTGGTTAACTCAATTGATTTGGCCAAGCAGCATCCCGATAGCCAAACCTGGGCTGCTGCTACTGGCTTTAAGGCTGAGCCCAACACCGTCTGTTTAGTGCCAGGTTATGAGGGTACGCTGGCTAAGGTTCTGGTCGGTAAGCCTAACCCGGTGGATACCTGGACGCTGGGCGGGTTAGCGCCAGCCCTACCGGCCCAGATCTATTACCTGGCCGACCCTTGGTCTGCTGAGATGGCCACTAAACTGTGGTTGGGCTGGCGGTTGGGGGAATACCGGTTCTCCCGCTACAAACAGCCCAATGCCTCTCCAGCCGCGAAATTGTTGCCTCCTGCGGGGGCCGATGAGGCCTATGTCAACCAGACGGTAGTGGCCACCACCCTTGTCCGTGATTTGGTGAATACCCCGGCTGGAGATATGGGGCCAGAGCCGCTAGAATCTGCCGCTCAAGCCCTGGCCGATGCCCATGCGGCTGACCTCAGGGTGCTTCGAGGGAGTGCCCTGCTTGAGCAGGGTTACCCGTTAGTGCATGCCGTTGGTCGTGCAGCCAGCCAAAGCCCACGCCTTCTAGACTTGACCTGGGGGCAGCCCGATGCACCCAGAGTAACCCTGGTTGGCAAGGGAGTTTGCTTTGATACAGGCGGCCTGGATATCAAGCCTGCGGCCAGCATGAAGCTGATGAAAAAAGATATGGGTGGGGCAGCCCTGGTATTGGGCCTAGCCGCCATGATTATGGGCTTGCAGCTACCGATTCGGCTGCGAGTGCTGATCCCCGCTGTGGAAAACAGCATTGCTGGCAACGCCATTCATCCCCTGGATGTGCTGCCTTCCCGGCGCGGGTTGACGGTAGAAGTTGGCAATACCGACGCCGAGGGGCGATTGGTTTTAGCTGATGCCCTTTGGGATGCGGTGAGCGATGAGCCCGAACCGGAGTTAGTCATCGATTGTGCCACCCTGACGGGCGCGGCTCGTATTGCCCTGGGTACCGAGTTGCCGGCCTGCTTTAGTAATCATCCTCAGATGGCAGAAGCTCTCCTAGCCTGCGGTCTTCAGGTGGATGATCCCCTCTGGCAGTTGCCGCTGCATCAGCCCTACCGGGCGCTGATCGAGAGCAAAGTGGCTGACCTGTCGAATATTTCCGATAGTGCCTACGGCGGTTCCATTACAGCCGCTCTGTTCTTACAGGAGTTTACTCGCCCTGATATTCCCTGGGTTCACATCGACCTGATGGCGTGGAATGTGCGCACGCTTCCTGGTCGGCCTGAAGGAGGAGAAGCCATGGCTATGCGAGCGCTATTTAAGCTCATTCAACAAGAGGTGGTGAAAGAACAGCTATCTAATTGATGCTAGCGCTGTGGCTGCCAGGCCGCTAGTTCTGCCTCAACCAACGGAATGACTTGCTCCACGGCGACTGGTTCGCCAAAATAAAAGCCCTGCCCATAGTCACAGTGGAGCGTTTTGAGCCAGGCTACATGGCGCGCACATTCTACACCCTCTGCAATAACCTCAACTCCCAAACTATGGGCTAATCCAATAATCGATTGAATGATGGTGAAACCAGTATTGTTGGAGTCTTTATCCATGCCTTGAATAAAGGAGCGATCGATTTTAAGGGCATCGATTGGAAAGTCATCCAGATAGCTCAGGGATGAGTAGCCGGTACCAAAATCATCAATCAGAACTTTAATACCCAGTTCATTCAGTTGATTTAGAATCGTCTTAGAAAGCTCAACATCCGCCATCAGAGTACTTTCGGCTACCTCTAGCTTAAAGTTAGACGTGTTGAATTTACAGGTATTGATTAATTCTTTCAGGGTGTCAATGAGGGTTGGATCGGCAAATTGACGCCTGGAGGCATTGAGGCTAATGATAATAGAAAAATCTGGGGAAAACAGGCTTTCCCATTTCCCTAGCTGGTAACAGGATTCTTGCAGAGCCCACTCGCCAATGGCCACCATTAAGCCCGTTTCTTCGGCCTGTTGCAGAAAGCGTTCTGGCTTGAGTAATCCTTCTTTAGGATGCAGCCAACGCACTAAAGCTTCTAACCCAATCATCCGCTGAGTTTGCAGTTCAAAAATCGGTTGATAATACAGGACAAATTCCTGGCGTTCAATGGCATGTTTGAGGGAACTGTCAAGTTCCAGGAAATTGAGGGGTCGGGTGTCCAAGTTATGATCAAAGACAGCATATCTAGAGCGGCCTGAGGCTTTAGCTCGATACATCGCTATATCGGCATCTCTAATGATATCCTCAACGCTGTCGTAAACTATTTGACTAAAGGCTATG
>CAYUBC010000128.1:0-600 GCA_964442885.1 uncultured bacterium
GGAGGTCTTCTTTGAGTATCACCTCAGTCGCGGCGAGAGCATTCACGATGCCGCCCTGGTGAGTTTGCAGCAGGTGCAGAGCTTCCTGGTTAACGAAGTTCAGTCGGTGTATCAGTCTCAGGGGATTGATATTTCCGACAAGCACACCGAGGTGATTGTGCGCCAGATGTCCTCCAAGTGCCGGATCGATGACGGCGGCGACACCACCGTGCTGCCCGGAGAACTGGTGGAAATTTACCAGGTTGAACAGGTGAATGGTGCCATGTCCATTACTGGCGGGGCACCAGCTCAGTACACTCCGGTGCTGCTGGGCATCACCAAGGCGTCTTTGAACACCGACAGTTTCATTTCCGCCGCCAGCTTCCAGGAAACCACCCGGGTTTTAACCGAAGCCGCCATCGAAGGCAAGTCAGACTGGCTGCGAGGGTTGAAGGAGAACGTGATTATCGGTCGCTTGATTCCTGCCGGTACCGGCTACAACGCCTACGAAGAGTCGCCAGCTCCAGAGGTAGATGCCGCCTACGAGTCAGCCATTCTGGATGATGACCTGATATTGCAAGATGTTGTGCTTGACGACCTCACGGCTCGTAACTACGACCT
>CAYUBC010000128.1:610-6712 GCA_964442885.1 uncultured bacterium
CGAAGGCAATCTCAGCATTCTCGATGACGACGAAATGATCGGTGGGCTCTCCCTAGACGAGGGCGGGTTGCGTCGGTCTGCCTCTGGCTCTGATGAGATGAGCGACCTTTCAGGGGATGACATGGCCATTCTCGACATTGATGACGATCTGCTGATCGACGACCAAACTGAATCCCTGTAGGCTAAGTCCTCTGCAAGCCTAGCTAGACTCCCGGTAGAGCCATCGGTGCTCTGCCGGGAGTTTTGTTAGTCGCGTTGTTTACGTAGAGCCGCGGCCGCCATCGCCATCAAGCCGGGCAATAGGGCAGGGGTGGGAATGGGTTCTGGAGGTTCTGGCACGGCGGTAATCTTGCCGTACAGGCCAGCGGTGGCAGTGGCCCCTTCTGGAGAATTAAATTGATTAATGATGTTCGTCCCAGCATCGTCGGTGGCAAAACCAAGCAGAGCCAGGGTATAATTGATGCCTCCAAAGGAAAACGAGCCATTACTCACCCCGGCTGCTGAAAAGCGCAGAATATCGCCGTCTTGCACCGGATCTCCGGTCGAATTATCGGTATTGAGGATGTTGAAGAGGTAGCTAAAGCTCTCGTTCAAGCCAGCTGGATCGGTAAAGTTAAGCTGGATGGAGAGCGGAAAGTCGCCGTCAAAGCCGGACACAGCCAAGGTTGTGCCGTTGCGGTAGGTTAGGTTACCGACCTTAAAAATTGAATCCACTGAGGTAGAAAACGGGGCTTCGCTATCAAATTGCACGAAGCTTGAGAAGGTTTCGGGGATCCCTACTCCCCAGGTCAGGCGGTTATTAACTCCACCCGCCTCACTGCTCAGGAAGACATCCGAGCCAAAGCCAGGGGTTGTTGGTAAACCAAACTGGCCCGATGCTGTACCTGTGAAGGTAAACGCCTGAGCAGGGGCAACGGCCCATACCAGGCCGAGCAGGCTCAACGTACTTGAAATAGAAGCATTAATGAAGAGTTGGGTAGACATAGAACTTAGGGGTTACTCACAAAACTTGAGACAGGTAAAACGTGTGTGTGGCTCCCTGTTAAATCGTTCTACGTCATTAATTACCCATGATCAGGGCATTTGTTGATGTAATCTTCATAAAATATCTGCGGCACCTATGGTTTTAGCACCTTAGAGGGATCCTTTGCTTCAACCAGGGCGCTGGGATCAAGGGGGGGTAACTCACTACGGCCCATGCCATCGTGCAGCAGCGTATAGAAGCAAGGGATCACAAACAGGGTCAGGAGCGTAGCCAGAGACAGCCCTGAGAACACGACAATCCCCAGCGGTTGCAAAAACTCAGAGCCTTCGCCAATGCCTAGAGCCAGGGGAAATAACCCTAAAACAGTCGTCACCGTCGTCATCAAAATTGGTCGCAGGCGGTTCGGTGCGGCGCGCAGAATGGCTTCCTGCCGCGAGCAGCCCATGGCCTCATGGATTTGGTTGGCTAACTCCACCATCAAAATGGCATTGTTCACCACGATGCCGACTAGCAGTACCGCTCCCACAATCACCGTTGCCCCAATAGCGGTTTGGGTAACAAACAAACCTAAAATACCGCCCGCCAGCGCCAGAGGAACCGTCAGCATAATCACCAGCGGATCAATTAGCGAGTTGTACTGCACCGCCATCACCACAAACACCAGAAAAGCCGCTAAGGCTCCTAATATCGGCAAAGACTGCTGCAACTGACGGTTGGCCTGGGCCGCCGAGCTGGGTAGCCGGGTCACCCCAGCGGGTAACTCAAGGCCCGCTAAAATCCTATCCGCCTCAGCCAGGGCATCCCCCAGGCTAGCGCCTTCGGCTAAATCCCCAGCAATCAAGAACACCTGGCGGCGGTTAATCCGCTGAATTTCTCCGGGTGCTGGCCCAGTGCTCACCCTGGCGATATCACCGAGTTGTACCCGTTGCCCTGCCGCCGTGAAGAGGGGGATATCCAGCAACTGGGACGAACGCTGCACACTGCCTGGCTCAATCTGCACCTTCACATCCACCAGGCGATCGCCCCGCTGGAGTTGGGTAGGCGTAGACCCATTCAGGGCTGTTTGAATGGTGGCACCAATATCTACCGCAGATAGTCCCAGAGTGGTGGCCCTGGCCCAATCCGGTAAGATCCGCACTTCGTCTTGGGGGTCTTCACCATCGGGGCGGTAGCGGGCCAGGGTAGCAGCTTCCAGAGCCGTCAAGACCTGCTGCCCAGCCTGGATCAGCGTCTGGCTATCGTTGCCCTGCAGGCTCAGGTCAAGATCCGAGCGCACGGGTGAATTGGTTAAAATCAATCCCCTTACTGATTCAGGCCGAATATTCAGGCGGGTATCCACCAGCGGCAATTGGCTAAGCTCACCATTGACCCGTTCTACAAAGGCATTGGTATCACTACCAGGTTGAAGCGTCACCGTGCTGTTGCCGCGCAGGGCATTTTCACTGGTGCTAGCACCAAACAGGGAGCCGCCTGCTGTCGTAAATACGTAGTTGGTCTCTGGCTGCGCCAGCAGCAGTTGATCCACGGCTGCCATCACCCGCTGATTTGCGTCAATGGTGGTACCGGCTGGAAACCTGGCACTAACCCTGGACTGACCCGTGTTGATAGTCGGTAGAATTTCCTGGGGAATGCGACTGGCCATCCACACGCTACTGCCGCCAAACAGAAGCACGGCCAGAGCAATTACGGCTACCCGTTGGTGCAGAACACGACGCAGCAACTGGCCGTAGCCCAGGGTAATGCCTGCCAATCGGGCGTTGAACCAGCGGAATAGTCCACCCCTACTGAGTGATTGGGAGCGCTGTCCCATCACTAACCGAGAGGCTAGGGCGGGCACCACCGTTAGCGCCACCACGAGCGACGCCGCAATGGCAAAACTGACCGTCAGAATCAATTCGTTAAAAATCAGCGACACAAAGCCGCCAATCAACAAAAAAGGCACAACGGCCACCAGATTAGTGGTAGTCGAGGCCAGTAGGGCTGATTCTAGCTCCTGACTACTGGCCTCGGCCTGAAGCCGGGCTTCTTTTTGGCTGTGGCGTCCATTTTGAGGAGCGGAATCCATGTGCTCGGCTCGCTTCGCGATGTTTTCTAGCATCACGATGGAGTTATCCACAACAATGCCGACCCCTAGCGCTAGCCCGCCCAAACTAAAGATATTCAGCGATAGCCCAAACACCCCCATCAGAATCAGCGCCGTTAGAGTAGCCAGAGGAATCGCCAGCACAATGATGAAGGTCTGGGGCAGAGATCCCAGGAAAAGTAGCACGGAAATTGCCGCCAGAGCCGCCCCAGTTAACCCGGCCACCACCACATTACTAATGGAATTGCGAATAAAGCGCGACTCGTCTAGGGTGGGGGTCATGGTCATGCCAGCCGGAATCAGCCTGGTCTGTTCCATCTCGACTAGCTTGGCTTTCACCCCATCCACGACATTGATGGTGTTGGCATCGGGCTGCTTTTGAATACTGACCTTAACAGCAGGTTGACCGTTAAGCGTCACAAAGATCCGCTGCTCCTCGGTCTGATCTAGAACAGTGGCCACGTCCCGCAGGTACACCGACTGGGGTGGAGTGGTGCCCGGCACCGTAATCGCCAGGTTCCGTATCTCCTCTGCTGACTGAAAGCGGCCTACCAGCCGGGTGAGAGTCTCTTCAGCACCACCTCGTAACCGCCCTCCGGATACATCCTGATTACGCTCCCTAAGCGCATCCAGCACATTCGATAGGCCAATACCGGCGGCCTGCAAGCGGCGCAGGTCTACATTGACTTGAATCTGTTCATCCACCCCGCCAGAAACATCTGTATTGGCTACCCCTGGCACTTGCTGGAGTTCTCGCTCCAGTTCCTCTTCCGCAAAAATCCGCAATTCCCGCAGGCTAAGGCCGGTTGAGGTCAGCGCCATTTCGTACACCGGCAGTTGGGACGGATCGAACTTAAAGAGGCGTGGTGTTTCAAGGGTGTCTGGTAAGGTGCTGCGCGCCCGGTTAAGGGTAGCTGTGGCATCGTTAAGGGCCTGGTCAATATCGCCGCCAGGCTCAAAAAATAGATCAATACTGATTTGCCCTTCTCGGGTTTGAGAGTAGACCTGGGCAACGCCCTCGGTAGTAGATAAGGCTTCCTCTAGAGGCCGGGTAATCTCATCCACTGCTACCTCTGGCGATAGGCCTGGCGCTGCTCCCCGCAGGCCAATGCGAGGATAGGTAATCGACGGCAACAAATCTACCGGTAACTGCGCAGCAATAAAAAGACCGATCACCACCACTGTGAGGGTTAACATCAGGGTGCCAATATGTCGGCGAATCGCCAAACTGCTGAGACTAAGGCGAGGGTTAGAGAAAGAAAAAGGAGAATGCATGAATTAGCCCTGGCTCTCAGATAATAAGCTCGCTTCTACGACCTGTCCAGACTGTAGGGGCTGGCTGCTACGCACCACGTACCGTTCCCCTGGAGCGAGACCGGCCAGAATCGTTACCGACCCGTTGCCCGCTTCGCCCAACTGTACTGAGCGAGCTTCTACCACCAGGTTACTGTCAGACCCAGTTACGACAAAGATTTGGTTGCTAGCGGTTGCGGTGGTTTCCAGGGCACTTTCAGGCACAACCACGGCGGTAGATTGAGCAGCACTAGCAGTAACCCGGACGAGCAAGCCACTGCCAACCCGCCCCCCAGGGTTGGTCATAGCAATCTCGATGGGCACCAGACGAGAGGTAGGGTCAGCCACCGGGGAAATCCTCACCACCTGGCCATTGAAGGATTCTCCGGGCAAGGCATCAAGCTGCAGGTTGACCGCTTGCCCCAGGCGAAATTCCCCCAGGTTGCTGTCGGCCACCTGAACGACAACTCGAATCGTCGATAGATCGCCCAGGGTTAGGACAGCCTCGCCCGGCAAGATTAAATCCCCCGGTTCAGCCAGGCGTTCTAACACCACCCCAGCCAGGGGCGAGTTCAGATTGGCGAAGGCCAGTCGCTGCTGACTCTCTCGTAAAATTGAACGCTGGGCCTCAACCCGCTTTTGGGCCGCAGCCACCGCCTGTTGCCGGGTACGCACCTGTTCTTCGGAGGACCGCAGGGCCTGTTCGGCGGTACGCAGGGTAGTTTGGGCTTGCTCTGCTTCCTGGGTAGCTACAGCCCCTTGGTTGGCCAGGGCATTGAGCCGCTGCGCGTCATTTTCCGCCTGCTGAAATCTGACTCGGGCCGCTTCAATGGCTGTTCGGATGTCGGCGAGTTCAGCCTCGGCCTCAGCGACTTCAAACTGGCGGGCCGCTAGCTCAGCCTCAGCCTCTCCTACTACTGTTTGCAGCAAACTGTCGTCCAGGGTACCTACCACTTGGCCCAAAGTAACGACATCGCCTACCTCACTGCCTAAGGAAAGTAGACGCCCCTCCGCCTGAGACCGCAGCGATACCTGCCGCTCTGGCCGGGTGGTACCGGTATACACTCTGGCTGTGTCCGTAGCTGACCCTGCCGTAGCAATATCCACTACAGCGGGGGCGTCCTGATCGCCACCAGGGGAAACTTGGCTCTGGTTAGAGCGCTCAGGGGATGAGCTACAAGCCACCCCACCCAAAGCTATCACCCCTACCAGGGCACCGACCGCCCATCCTTCTATACTCCGCCCCCAACCAACACCCTGGTCTTGCATCAGCGTTGTCTCCGTAAAGCCCAGAACGTGAGCCGCCGCAGGCAGCCCTTCCTCCAACCACCTCTGCCCTAACCTAAAGGCAGACCTTAGGCGACTTCTGAAAAAGAGTTTCCCAAAGGGTGAGCACTACCCACACTACAGCGGCTACAGTCGCTGGCTTTAGGCGGGTATCTTCTTTGTTGGAAATCTCCTTAGTTGGTCAGTCGCCTCAGTCGCTTTACTTTACTTTAAGTTTTTTGGGCCGTATTTACCTATCAACCTTTTGGGGGATATGTTTGCTGGCCTGGCCTGCTAGCTAGCTCAGAATCCAGGCATGGAGAAAGCTATAGAAGCGATAACGCTGCTCCAAGTGCTCCTAGTTCCACTGCCGTGTCGCTAGGAGCCCAGCTACTACGCCTCGGGGTCGATAGCCCAAGGCCATAGCCCGTTGGCAGCTAGAGGACACATCGGCGGGTCGGGCCGCAGGCATGGA
>CAYUBC010000128.1:6722-8650 GCA_964442885.1 uncultured bacterium
GATACCTCAGCTTGCTGACTCGGTAAGATAAGCGCCGGATCTAGCTCAAAAACCTCAGCCATCCGTAATCCAAAATCATAGCGGCTCATCCGCTCAGGGCCAGCCAAATGAAGTAGGCCTGCAGATTGCTCCAGGGCTAGCAGTAGCCCGCTGGCCGCATCTTCAACATAGGCCGGAGTACGAAACTCATCGGTAAAGAGGCGCAAGGGTTGACCAGATGCCAGAGTACGGATGAATCCCTGTAGAAAACACTCCGCCGCTGGGCCAGGTGGCCCGTACAACAGCGGCATCCGGCAGATAGTGGCACCGGGGTGCACCTGGCGAATGGCCTGCTCGGCTTCTACTTTATGCCGCCCGTAGCAATTGAGTGGACGAGGAACGTCCTCCTCACCGTAGGGAGCCGATTGCCCATCAAATACCTGGTCAGTGGAGGTAAATACAAAGGGAATCTGGCGATCGCCACAGAACTGAGCCAGGGCGCGGGTTACCGTCACATTGATGGCATAGGACAGCCCCGGCTGTTCTTCACACCGGTTGGGTTGTGACAACGCCGCCGTATGGATGACGGCCCCAGGAGATAACGCCTCTAGCCACGGGCCTAGGGTCGCAGGTTGGGTTAAATCAACGGCGTGCCAATCCATCGTCAGCCCCTGCACCGGATGGCGATGATAGGTGCCATGTACCTCCCAGTTCATCTGAGCCAAACGACAGAGATGCCAGCCCAGAAACCCACTGGCACCTGTTACTAACAAACGCAAGGGCCGATTAGCTGTAGCTTGAAGTTTCATAGTCAACAGTAGGAACACATAATCATCAGCAATCTAAGTTACTTGACCTACTCATTCTCGCCCGGATAATACCTATCGACGTGTCCGAATCTAACTGACTTGTATCCTCAGCTGGTTGCCCTGATCTTCTATTTCTATGATCTTGTGACAAGACTATTTAAAAGGTAAAACGAACTCATTTCAGGGAAGCTACGGATAAGCCATACTATGAAAAATACGGCTGAGCGGGCAGGCCATCTACGTGTCAGCCAGTTGAGTTAGCCTTTGATATGCTGGTGGAAGCCTTGTGGGTTAAGGCTTTCAGAGATTCATCGCATTTTGTTCCGGCGTTAGAGCCCATTACTTAGCTGTGCATTGTGTCGTTGAAATTAACAGCAATGATGCCTGCAATCGCTTCTAGTATATATTTCCAGATCGCGCAAATTACTCATCTTGGTATAAAAAGAATTGCCCCCTGCGAAGGCCTATACGGATACTCAAGCAGGTTAATCCAGGCATTACAAAACTGTATGAATCATGTAAAAAAGAACTGAGCTTTACCTCCATTTTTGGGCAATTTGCTTTTATAGAATGAGGCGAATGTTCGCCTAAGTCATCTCAAGGGTTGCATCACCGTCCCTATATTGTGTGCCTGCGTTTCCCCCGCTGCGACACTCTATGCCCTGCTTGCGATAGCCAGGGCTTCCCCATTGCTCCCCCCTCCTCTTGTGATGACATCTCTAAAATTTGCTAGGGAGTAAATTCACCAGCTATGGCTACTTCGGTACCCCAGTCGTCAGTTCAGTCGCAGGTTGGCGTGTATGAGTGTGAGATAACCCTGAGGTTTCGTCTCTTGGAGGAGCATCGGGTTATGGATGCAGGCCAGCGTGAACGTCTGCTAGAACTCCTACTCGATGCCTTCTCCTACGGCAGCGATGAGTTTGTTGAAGCCCTGGAATCTCAGGTCAGGGTCTCGGCTATTTCAGAAGTGGACGCCTCACCGCTCATGCGTCGGCAGCTTATTCGCCTGAGAAACCTGCCGCCCACATAAATACCTAAATAACTATTTGACAAGCATGTTTTTCTTATCTATACTAAGGATCGTTGAAAAAACAGGCCCCCATCGTCTAGAGGCCTAGGACACCTCCCTTTCACGGAGGC
>CAYUBC010000129.1:0-2041 GCA_964442885.1 uncultured bacterium
GAAATCTGGCTGGAAAGGTGTAGAACATAGTCGCAGCACCAACAAGAAACCTCATTGTGGTAGCATCCCAACCTGGAGATACGGTTAAGAGAACCTGGGTATTTTACGCAGCCTGTTTACACAAGCCTGACCAGGCGTTTATGATAGAAGACTGTGTTTGCAATTCAAACAGGTTCTACAGCTAGGAAGTCAATGGCAAAGAAAAGCATGATTGCGCGGGAGCGCAAACGGGAAAAACTGGTTGCTAAGTATGCCAAGAAGCGGGAAGCTCTGCTGCTTGAGTTTGACAGCGCCCAGAATCAGCAAGAAAAAATGGATATTCACCGCAAGATTCAGCAGTTGCCTCGCAACAGTGCGCCAACTCGGCTGCACAACCGCTGCTGGATGACCGGGCGGCCACGTGGCTACTACCGCGACTTTGGCCTCTGCCGCAACAAACTCAGAGAAATGGCTCACCAGGGTTTGCTGCCTGGAGTAGTTAAGTCTAGTTGGTAGACAAGCCCCCGACTGGTAGAGCCTGACGCTATACACGGAGAGAGGTGTGGGGAAACTCACGCCTCTTTTGTGCGCCTGGCCATTTTGCCATCGCCTTAGTTAATCGCAGCTTAGTTAGCCCGAATTATTCACGACCGCATCCATTAACGACTAATACACTACGGCAGACATGAGCCTGCCGTTCAGGACGCTTAAAACACTGATGCCCTAAGAATTTTTCGCTTTGAACTCCGCGTAGCGGTACTGGTCTGTCATGCCCGCTAAGCGCTACACCTCATGAATATCCAGGGTGCTGGAACGACCGCAACAGCGATCAATACCCATGCTGTCGCACAGTAAATCCCCTACAGCATTAGCCACCGTGAATTCGCCATAGAAGCTCTCGGAAAAATCGAAGGATTGCAGCTCCGTCAAAATGGCCATGACCAGGGAACCCAGGTCGTTTTCACCTTCCATACGGTGACGCACAAACACCTGAGCCACGCGATCAGCAATCACCTGGTTGGCGGGTTCTGGCAAATACTCGGTATTTAGCCACTTAAGCAAGACTGACCGTAACCAGTCCCCCTCTTTTTCGGCATTTTCCAGGGGCGGCAGCGTAATCGGGTCTAGGGGTTCAGTCATGGGCTCAAAGCCTCTCCCGGCACAGCGTTGAGATCATCCTACCGCGAGTTAGGTAACTCTATTATGATGGGACTATGGCCTACAGTTCGTTTACCCTGAGCAGAGTCAAAGCTGATTTTGGCCTCATCACCGATGAGACAGAGGATTTGTTTGCCCATGTTCCTGGTTGCCTACCGAGCCAGTTGTTAGAAGCTACGCTGAGAGAGCAACTCCCTCTGGCCAGTGCCATTAACACCGAAAAAGCCCGCTCTGAATTGGTCATTATGCCAGTGCTGATTGAGGTGCGACGACACCTACAGAACCAGGTTGCGATTTTTTCGGGCACAACTCTGGATGTTGATCCAGCTCAAGGGTTAGAAGGGCGGTGTGATTTTATCCTGAGCCAGTCGCCCGAACAATACTATATTGTCGCTCCGGTGCTGACCATTATTGAGGCAAAAAACGAGAATATTCCCAATGGCCTGGGTCAATGCCTGGCAACGATGATAGCCGCTCGCCTCTTTAACCAGCGCGAGGGCAATGCCATTGACACTATTTACGGAGCGGTAACCACCGGGAATGAGTGGAAATTTTTGAAGCTATCGGACCACACCGCATTTATTGACACCGCCAGCTACTTTATCAAAGAAGTAGACAAACTTCTCGGCATTTTAGTTGCTACCCTACAGCCAGACGTGAGCTTGGTGGCATGAGTGGTTCAGGGATTTCCTTGCCAAGTTGTTAGTTAACCGCAATGGCTACGTTCCAGTTGTACGTTGCCTGAGGCGGCCAAAGTGTTCTTCGCCCCGGCGAGAGGGCACTGAATTGGCTACGGGCTGTAGGGTCAAAATGTCAAAGTAGGGCTGAAACAAACGGCGCAACTCCGCTACTGAGATGCCAAAGGGCGGCCCACCAGTGCGGTTGTGGGTAAAAAAGACCGCCA
>CAYUBC010000129.1:2051-8625 GCA_964442885.1 uncultured bacterium
CAGCAGTTCGCCCTGGGGAGTCAGTAAGTCTGCCGCAAGTTTGACGTAGGCGGGCCGCAGTGCCGGGTCAATGGCACAAAAACAGGTGTGTTCAATCACGTAGTTGAACTGTCCCTGGAATTCTGGCACCAGGTCAAAAATGTCTCGCTGCAGCAGCTTTAGGGCAACATGGTCTACTTCAGCTTGCTCAGCCAGGGATTGAATGGCCGAGGGAGCAAAGTCTACGGCGGTGACTGCAAAGCCATGCTGGGCAAACAGTAGCGCATCGTGGCCACGACCGGCACCAAGGGCGATCGCTGCCCCCGGTCGAGGGGCATCGGCCCCCGCTAGTAAGGCCTGAAAGGCTGGCGCTGGCTGGCCCAAGTCCCAGCGGGTGGTGCCCTCCTGGTAGCGACGTTCCCAGGCGTCGGAGTTGAGGGATGAGGGAAGTTGTGTCGTCATGGGAAGCTCTGAGGTATGCTCTGCACAGAGTTTTAGGGTAGCGTGTATGCGGCGGCGGCGGGTATTGGCGGGGTTGGGGTTGGCCACGGTAGGATTTGCGCTTCGCCACCAGGCCGGGCGGGCTCAGGGGCAGTCTGCTAGCCAGAAGCCGCCGCGACTACAGCCGGGGGATACTGTGGGCATTGTCAGCCCCGCCGGGGTAACGGTGCAGCGCGATCGCCTCGACCTGGTGATAGATGCGGTCAAAGCTCTGGGTCTGGTGCCTACCGTAGCCCCCCATGTCCTGGCCCGCTACGGCTATCTGGCTGGGCCAGACCAGGATCGTGCTGGCGATATTAACGCGATGTTCGCTGACCCCGCTGTAGCTGCCCTACTGCCCATTCGCGGCGACTGGGGCAGTGCCCGCATTTTGCCCTACCTAGACTATGACCGAATTCGGGCTAATCCTAAGGTTTTGATTGGTTTTAGCGATATTACTGCCCTCTTGCTGGGAATTTATGCCCAAACTGGCCTAATCACCTTCCATGGCCCCCACGGGTTAACCTCCTGGCGTGCCGACCAGGTTGAGCCACTGCGCCGGGTGATCATGGCGGGCGAGCGGTTGACCTACACCAACCCCCTGCTAGGGGCCGATCAGGATCGCCTGATGCGCGATCAGGGGCGGATCCAAACCATCACCCCCGGTAGCGCCAGGGGACGGCTGGTTGGCGGCAATCTTTCTGTAATTTCGGGCATCGTTGGGTCGCCCTATATGCCCGACACCACTGGAGCCATCTTGTTTTTAGAAGACATTGGCGAAGCTCCCTACCGCATTGACCGCATGCTGACCCAGTTGAAGCTAGCCGGTGTGCTGGATGGGCTAGCCGGGTTTGTGTTTGGCCAGTGCACCCGCTGTGGCCCCGGTGAAACCTACAGCTCCCTCACCCTGGAGGAGATTTTGCAAGACCATATTCGGCCCTTGGGCATACCCGCCTGGAGTGGGGCGTGGATTGGCCATGTAGAGCCGTTGTGGACGTTGCCAATTGGGGGGATGGTGGCTATCGACGCGGCCTCAGGCACCATTCAAATGCTAGAACCAGCCGTAATTTAATCAGGGGCGTGATTTAAGAGGCGTGATTTAAGAGGCGTGATGACTGTCAACCCGTCCACAACCAAGGACTAAAGTTCAGCCCCTACCCCTCAGGGAGCAGGGGTTAGTCTGATCAAATTGGGGCCTGCGAAACCCTCGGCATCTTCAACCGGCGCTAGTTGCCAGGTGGGTTGCACGCTGCTCAGTAGAGCGCCATCAGGCTTAAATAAAAATGGCGTTTTCGGGGCTGGTAGGGTATAAGGCAACTGGTCATCCTTGAGCAACCAGAGCAACGTGTCTGGTTGCAGGTGGTAGCTGAGGGAAATGGCTTCCCCCAGGGCGTTACTGTTTGGCCCCAAGATGACCAGGGGGTCGGGCACGCGGTTGAGGTAGGCGGCGATGAAAGGGTTGGGATAGCTGATGGATTTATTCCACCAGGCCGGTGCCCGCAGGTTAGTGCCGATTGAAGCCATGCCTAAGACCAAAAGGCTGGCAAACATGACCCGGCCCAGGGTTTTCTGAAGGGGCTTTGAGGCTGCCAGGAGGCTGGCAAGCCACGGAGCCAACAGCAAAGGCACGGCAATCAAGGATGGCAAGAAATAGCGGGTGGTGCCAGAGAGCTTGCCGCTGCGAATGATGTCACTACCGATGAGCACCAGGGGCGAAATCAACAGCAGGCTCGTCAAAAACAGGCCCGGAACTCGGCCATAGTGACGCCAAACATGAACTAAGGCTATGCAAACCAGGCCCAGCAGCAGCATTGGCCCCAGCCAGGTAAACCAGTGCTCAAGAGGAGCGTTGAAGTCCACCACTGTGGCACTGTAGTGAAGTCCCCAAAGCTTGGTTAGCAATGATAAGGGACTGGGTTCGCGAGTCCAGGCGGTGACGGTTTGCAGCCGCGTCCACTGTTGCCAGATGACCCACAGCCAGGGGGCAAAGAGCCCTAACCCCAGCAGACTGGATAGGGCAAAGGCTAACCACTGACGCGGCCTCTGGGTGAGGCCCACAAACACCAGATGGCTCAGCGCTAGCAGCCCGGTCACCAGGGAGCCATACCAACTGAGGGCGATCGCCAGACTGTAGCCCAGCCATGCCAGTGGCGACTGGCGGCGAACGGCCCCCAGCAGGGCCAGGTTGGCCAGCAGCATGCCCGCCACCCACAGGCTGTATTGTCTAGCTTCCTGGCTGTAGATGAAGTGAACGGGAGAAACGGCCAGTAAGGCCACGGCTATCCAG
Organism: uncultured bacterium; assembly: GCA_964442885.1. Taxonomy (GTDB): domain Bacteria; phylum Cyanobacteriota; class Cyanobacteriia; order Phormidesmidales; family Phormidesmidaceae; genus Nodosilinea. The sequence continues at coordinate 4,798 of CAYUBC010000129.1, forward strand.
GCGATGGCCAGGTTTTCGGCGAATAGCTCGCGCCCTAGCCAGTACATTAGCGGCAGGGCCAGCACCCCAAACAGCGCCGCAATGGCACGATAGCCCGCCACCGATGCCCCCCACCAGCGGCTCCAGCCGTAGGCCATCAGGTAATAAAGGGGCGGGTGTTCGGGGTGGTCTACCAGGGATACCCAGGTTTTGGCCAGCGAGGCATCGGGCGGAAACTGCTGGTACTGGAGCAGTTCGCCAGCGGTAAGGGTGGTGTTGTTGAACAATTGAGCGTTGACCTCAGGGCCAATGTAGCCAGCCACGCGCAGGCTGGTAAAGACCTCATCGTGCCAGTAGACTTTGTAATCCAGGTGGGAGAAGCGCAGCAGGGTGCCAAGGGCGATCGCCACCAGGGCCACCTGTTTTACCCCAAACCAGCGATGCGTCAATCGGTTTCTCCCTGTAATACTATCCTGCCTGGCCTAACAGGTCTAGCAGGGCAACTCAACCCAGGCACAGAACTTGCACAGCTCAGCAGTGGCTATGACAGGTTCTAGAACAGTAGGTTCCCAGAGTAGGCGCTTAAGCTGAGATGGCGACAAGAATTAGAACTGATAGCCAACGTCGTTGAAATTAGTAATCAGGGCTACATTGGCGTGCTCCAGGCTGTTAACCAGCCAGGGTACCTCCTTGCAACAGCGGCGTTCGTGCAGGTTAAACAATACCGAAAAGCAGCGCTCTAGCCAGGGTTTAGCTGCCGAACAGAACAGCACCACCCGCAGCAGTAGTCCCATAGTCAGGGTGTAGCCAATATCCTCTAACAGGTGGCGGAAGCGGCGAAACACCGGGCGCTGAGGGCTGTCTACCACCAAAAAGTTGAGCACACGACGGCAGGTTTCGACCAGGATGAAGCTATTCAGGCGCTGATCGTCAAACTCTGACAGGGTTTCTCGTAGGTACTGGCGCAGATTGCGGGTAAAGTGGTTGCCGCTGTACTTGGGTTCAACTGCTGCAATAGGGCTGAGCAGGTAATCAACAAATTCTTCCTTAAAGTCGCGGAAGGAGCGGGTGGTTTTGCTGTAGGTCGCAAACCAGCGGGCTAAATCCTTTTGAGTGCGGCCACCATCTATTTTGCCGGTATAGTAGCCGATGGCCTCTTGCAGGTCGGGCCGCTCTAGCAGTGTCGGGTTGGCTATCCCAGCCCCAGCGGACTGAACTCCCTGGCTGCTGTGAAAGCGGGCCAAACGAATGCCCAGGTCAATTTCGGCCTTGCGGCGCAGGTCGCCAATATTTTGCTTTTGCTCCTGGCCACTATCTTTGGTCAGCAGGCTGTTGTCATAAAGAAAGGGGTAGTAACGGATCCGGTAGGCCAGGGGTTGCTCATCTACCGCCGTTACCGAAAACGACTGGTTGACCTTGGGTTCGCTAAAAATCTGGCGTAGGCGACCCAGCGCGGCGTACTGGTCAGTGGCTACAAATTCTTTGACCAGAGCTTGTATCCCCTGCACCTCAGGGGCTGAAGACACCAAGGCCAGCTCATCAAAAACCCCAATTAACTCAGGAATGGCCCAGTGGTCGCGGGGTTGCGTGTACCAAAGGTTAATCAGGGTGTAGCAACAGCGATTCAGGACGTACTTAAATTCGCGCTCGGCATTGGTTTCCTGAGCCAGGGTAAACAGAGCATTAGCAATGCTGCTGTCGGGATAATTGGTGCCATCCAAAAACAGCCGCCGAAACCGCTCAATGAGTTGGTGCGGGGGCTCCTGTCGCCGCCAGTACTGGAGGTGCTCATAAATGGCGTCTTCCAGGCTGGCTGGAGGACGGTTGGAGTAATCTGACCAGGAGTCTAACGAATCCCAAGGGCTCATAGCGATGACCTGATTGTAAGCATTGGTAGCCGACCTAATTCACCCCTCGCCACAGTCTGATTGTCCTTGGGGCTAACCGCCTGCAAGACACCAGCTATGCAAGAATCATAAAGCTAACCATAAAGCTCACTGAGTGATTGAAATCACAGTCAGTTGCACAATTTTCAACATAATACCCTGAAGTTCTGGGATATACCAGACGGGGGTAAGCCACCCCACCCCGTGCCAAGGGGGCAGCACAGCCCAGTAGGTAAGGAGAGTAGGGTGATTGTATCGATAACAAATTGCTAAGTTCCTCCGGATGGGCCTCCGGATGGGCCTTAGCGATTTGGTGGTGGCGTTTGCTTGGGGCGCAGTGGTTGAAGCGGCGCTGTCAGGTGCATGGTCAGGGCAGATGCACCTGACACAGGCTTACTCGATAATAACCACGTGCCTGAGTACGGTGTCGGGCAGCTTGGCGGGCGAGGGGCTGACCTCAATGGCCCGAATGTTTTGCATGGGTAGCAGCAGCAGCTTTTGGTCAGTTTCTAGCGCTAGAAAGTTGGATTCCATTAAATGCCGAATGCGGCTGGCCATTTGCACCTCGTCGCCCTGGCTTTCGGTAAGTTGAAAGGTTTGCACTGTGCCATCGGTAAAGGTCACGGTTACTTGGCTCAGAGTCAGGTCATCTGCCATGGGGTATCTCCTCAAAATGGCCACTAGTGTAGCTAGAAATGTTGATTTCAGCGTCTTGTACCCAGTCCAGCTCGAAATCTGTCGCTTTCTTACAGGCAAACCTCCATGCCTGAACTTGGAAAAGGCTTAAATGCGGCGGCAGAAGTAATCCCCCTTGCTAAGGCAACAAACCTAAGCCCTAGGACGAGGAGCCCTTCTGCCTTTTGCCTTTTGCCTTTTGCCTTCTGCCTCTATCGGCCAGCCACAAGACGACTGCGGAGATCCGCCAGGCTGCTCAAAATCGGATGGTCTTCTACCCAAACCGATACCGAACCGCCGTTGCAGCGAAACTCGGCCCAGCCGTGCTCATTGGTTCTAAGGGTGTCCTTAATGTGGCCGGTGAGGTCGTAGTAGGTGGTGTTAGGTTTGCCAACCTCCATCCACTTGGTGCCGCCGTGGCCATTGCTGAGCAGCACCGCCATAGAGCGGGGGTGTTCCTCTGTGCCGAGGCGGGTCCAACCAACGACGTTGGGGTGGTCAAAGTAGGTGTACTGGGGGCCGTGGGCGAAGTACTTGCGGGCCAGCAAAAACCGATCCAGCAGAAAGCGGTGGCTGGTTAGCCAGATTTCGTATTCGTTGCCGTCCCGTCCCTTATCTCTATAGTGCGCCCCGTAGTAGTCGGCGTAGAAAATGCAGGGGTAGCCCTCGGCCCGCAGCAGAATGATGGCGTAGGCCAGGGGCTTAAACCAGGCTTCTACCACAGACTCCAGGGCTTGCAGGGGCTGGGTGTCGTGGTTTTCCACCAGGGTAACGGCCAGCAGCGGCATTTCTTTGACCACGGTATTGTCGAAGATGGCTCGCATGTCGTAGCTGGCCCCGGCTTTGCTGGCTTTGTGGAAGTTGTGGTGCAGCGGCGCATCAAACAGGTTGAGGCGACCGGCAGAGTTCCCGGCATACCAGCTCAGGGTGCCAAGGTCGTAGGTCCAGTATTCGCCGACACAGAAGAGGTCGCGTCCGGCGTAGGTTTCCAGGTGGTCTAGCCAATCCACAAAGAAGTCGCCGCAGATGTGCTTAATGGCATCCAACCGAAACCCATCGATGCCGATGGTGTTGAGCATCCACTCGCCCCAGTATTTCAGCTCGCCGCGCACTTCGGGGTTATTGATGTCCAGGTCGCAGCCCATCAGGTAATCGAAATTGCCGCCTTCCCAGCTCACTTTGTCTTCAAAGGCTTTGCCCTCTATCAGCCAAACGGCTTTGTAGTTGGGCTCGTAGCTGTTGTAGTCGAGGGCATCAAAGTGGTACCAGTGCCACTTCATGCTGGAGT
>CAYUBC010000130.1:0-3908 GCA_964442885.1 uncultured bacterium
TTTCCACAATGTGAATCGGCAGGCGAATGGTGCGGGCATCGTTGGCGATGGTGCGGGTAATGCCCTGACGAATCCACCAGTAGGCGTAGGTAGAAAACTTGTAGCCTTTGTCGGGATCAAACTTTTCGGTAGCACGGTTTAAACCAAGAGCGCCTTCCTGGATTAAATCTAGAAAAGGTACGCCTCTATTTAAATAGCGCTTCGCGATCGAAACCACCAAACGCAGGTTAGAACGGATCATCCGGCGCTTAGCGGCTCGGCCATCCTGGAGCTTTTGGTTAAATTCGGCGCTGGTTAGATTCATCTTGGTGAGAATTTCCTGCCGGGTTGGTTTGCGCCCTAACTCCTTAGCAAGCTTCTCGCTGGCATTGTCTACCTTCGTCAGGAAACGCACCTGGCGAGCCAGTTCAATTTCTTCGCTCGGCTCTAGCAATGGATAGCGAGCCATCTCCTTAAAGAAGGCACCGACAGCGTCGTCGCTGAGGGTTTTACTGTAGCCCGACAGGCCATTCTCAGAGAGTTCACTGGCTTGAGAAAACTTGGCTAGAACCTCTCGATCTTCCTCCCAGGCCACGTTGTCAGGCGTAAAGTCGCTGTCTGCCAAAGCCGATTTTTCGGCCACCCGACTGAAATCGGTAGCGAACTCATCAAGGGGGCTGTCTGGCCAGACGATAGAACTGTCTGTATTGGGGTTAAACGTAGTGGTCATAGGGGTAAATAAAACTGTATGTCTACAGGTTTGAAGCATGTATATCGGATTACCAACGAGTTGGCAAGCCTTTCCACTAACTTTTTTCCTGACAATTGATTTTGTGAGTCCACAATACGAATTTTTCTGAGAATTCCCAGGCAATGTAACATTTCTTTGGCATCTTGCGTAGTGTAACAAGCTTTCCGGAATTTGAACCCTGAATCTAAGGGAAACCTTAAGCCGTTTTGGGGTATGCTCAAGAGTTTTCCACAGCTTTGATCGGCGTCAGGGTTATCTCCTGCTGAGTGAGTTGGGCAGAGATTGCTGTTTCCTTTCACGGAGGATCTCTCGCGATACCCTGCTAGATCCCAACGCCAGATCGGGCTGTAATTGATCAGGCTAGGACTAGAAGCTTGGATATTGAGCCTCTCGAAGCTAAGGAAGCATTTGGGGGTTGGCAGCATGGTCTGGTTGGGTGAGAGGCCGCCCCATTCCTGAACGTAGGAATTTTGTCGATCGTGAGTCACCTCTTTTTTAGAAACGTTGTCGGTTAGCTAGCTGAGTTTTCCACAGATTGCTAACAGTTGAGCCAAGACAAAGCCCTCGAATCAACCTGTTACCTAAGTAATTGTGCTTGGTTGGTAGAGGGCTAACCCATCGGTTCTACACTGGCGTTAGCATAAAGACTTTTGATGGCAGCAACTTTGAACGGCATGGTCAGCCCTCCAGCAGCGCAGCAATTGGATCGACCGGGTTGGGTGAACGTGCTGGTCGATTATGGCGGTCAGCCAGAGATCTATACCTATCGTCTACCGAGGGATTTAGAGGTGCAGGCGGGGGATATTTTGACTGTGCCCTTTGGCCAGCAGCAGGTGGGGGCCATTGCCTTAGCCTTGCTCGCAACTCCTCCAGACTCCTTGGCGGCGGAGCAAATTCGTGCGGTAGAAGGCATTGTAGAAAAACGATTTTTCTCAGCGGCCTACTGGGCCTTGCTGGAGCGAGTGGCCGAGTACTACCAAACGCCCCTGGTGCAGGTGCTCAAGGCGGCTTTACCACCGGGTCTGTTAGCGCGATCGCAGCGGCGACTGCGGCTCTGCCCCAACCATATTCCCCAGCAGATTGATGAACAGCTTACCCCAGCCCTGGCTAAGCTGCTGGCCACGTTGCGCCAGTCGTCCACAGGCGACTACACCTGGCAGTATCTACGACAGCAGGGCAGTAGCTATCGGGCGATGCAGCAGCTCATTCAACTGGGTTGGGCAGAATCTTACCTGGTGCCACCCCAGCCGCCTCGACCCCAGCGGCGACAGGCGGTTACTCTGGTTGACGCTGACCTGCCCGCCGAGTTGACACCTCGGCAGAGTGAAATCCTGGCGACGCTGCGGCGACACGGGGGCGACCTTTGGTTGAGTGAAGCGCTGCAGCTCTGCAAGACCACCAGCACCACTCTGAAGCGATTAATGGCCAGTGGTCACCTGGTCATTGAACCCCGAGAACGGCTACGTTCCGAAACTGGCCCAGCGTTGCTGGCCGACCAGCGTAAGGAATTGACGCCTGCCCAGGCGGTGGTATTGGATGCCATTAATAGGTGTGATGGCGCTACCCAGATTTTGCTCCACGGCGTTACTGGGTCGGGTAAAACCGAAGTTTACTTGCAGGCGATCTCGCCTCGACTAGCGGCAGGGCGATCGGCCCTGGTGCTGGTACCGGAAATTGGCCTGACTCCTCAGCTTACGGATCGCTTCCGGCAGCGCTTTGGTCGGCGTGTTTGCGTCTACCATAGCGGCCTCTCCGATGGCGAACGCTACGACACCTGGCGGCAATGCCTACAGCCCAATTATCCCCTGGTGATTGTGGGAACTCGCTCAGCGGTTTTTTTGCCGCTGACAAAGTTGGGCCTGATTATTTTGGATGAAGAGCACGATAGCAGCTACAAGCAGGACGTAACTCCTTGCTACCATGCTCGCACCGTGGCCTGCTGGCGGGCTAGCCTAGAAAACTGCCCGCTGATTTTGGGCTCTGCCACACCTTCCCTGGATACCTGGGTGCAGTGCGGCAACCTCAGCCCTAACCCTGACAGGCCGCTGCCGACTCTCTATCTTTCTTTACCAGAGCGGGTGCAGGCCCGCCCCATGCCCACCGTGCAGGTGATTGATATGCGGGAAGAACTGCAACAGGGCAACCGCAGTATTCTCAGTCGTTCTCTGCAAACCGCTTTGCAGGAGATGAAACAGCAGGGTAACCAGGGGCTATTGTTTATCCATCGCCGGGGACACAGCAGCTTTGTTTCCTGCCGGAGTTGTGGCAATGTGATGATGTGCCCCCACTGCGATGTGTCGCTGTCTTACCATCAGCCCCATGCCCATAGCGCCATGACCCTGCGCTGCCACTACTGCGGCTACAGTCAGGGTCATCCTCGCCACTGCCCTGAATGTAGCTCACCCTACCTGAAGCACTTTGGTAGCGGCACTCAGCGGGTGGTCAATGCCCTGGCCGAAACCTTCCCTGAGCTTTCCTGCATTCGCTTTGACAGCGACACGACTCGCCACAAGGGGGCACACCGGGCTTTGCTGACGCGCTTTGCAGAAGGGGAGGCTGATCTATTAGTAGGCACTCAAATGCTGACCAAGGGCATTGACCTACCCCAGGTCACCCTGGTGGGCATTATGGCTGCCGATGGTCTGCTGTATATGAATGATTACTGGGCCAGTGAACGGGCCCTGCAAATGCTGATTCAAGTGGCGGGCCGAGCCGGGCGGGGCGACCAGCCTGGGCGGGTCATTCTACAGACCTACACGCCCGAACACCCTGTGATTGAGGCCGTTACTCGTCATGATTACGAAAACTTTATTGCCAGCGAGTGGGAGCAGCGGCAGCTCTTGCAATATCCGCCTGCCGGACAAATGGTGCTGTTGCGCCTGGGCAGCCCTGACCCTAGCGCCGTACAGCAAACGGCTGTCACTCTGGCAGAGAAACTGAAGGCTCTACTTCCCCATACGCCCCATACTCTTCTCGGCCCGGCCCCGGCCCCCATTGTCCGCGTCGCTCGCCGCTATCGCTGGCATATTGTCTTGAAGTTCCCGCTAGGTGTTGTCTTGCCTGATTTACAAGGTCTCAGGTCGGTTTGTCCTGCCAATGTTAGCCTTACGATTGATGTTGATCCTTTGAATTTGGCTTAATTGGCTGTGTTTTGTAGGGCTTAAGACTTGGTGCATTG
>CAYUBC010000130.1:4008-8614 GCA_964442885.1 uncultured bacterium
CTTTGCGAATGCAGCGTACGGGCTCTGTGTTTTGTAGGGCTTAAGACTTGGTGCACTGCTTTGCGAATGCAGCGTACGGGCTCTGTGTTTTGTAGGGCTTAAGACTTGGTGCATTGCTTTGCGAATGCACCAAGTCTAGCCTTCTACTTGGTAATCTGCTGGGCCGTGGATGAGTTCTGACAGTTCAGGAGCTACCAACGCGCCAGGGGCAATGGTTTGAGGGGGAAGAGCTGAAACGGGCTCTTCCATAGGGGCCGGGGCCATCATATCGCTGGGCAAAAAGATGCGGGCGCTAACGGCTAGCATCGCCACAGCAAAAATCAGCACGATCAACAGGGGCGCAATGTAAGACCGAAAGAAGGACATAGGGAACAGGGCCAGAGGGTTAAAAAGTGTGAAGGGATGTAACCATTACTCTCATCTTACATGGAACCTGGCCCCCAGTGGCAGAACCTGACGGTAGTTGAGACGGGAAACTACCCCTAGTATGAGATGAAGAAAGCGGTATTTTCCAACCACTATGACGGCTACTCTTATTCAAAGCCCGGATCGGGTCATTCTGCGGAATATTAGCTGGCCGACCTATCAATCCCTGGTGCAGGATTTTGAGGCTGAACCGGCGATGCGGCTGACCTACGACCGTGGCACTTTGGAAATTCGTATGCCCTTCGACCCTGATGAGACCGATAAAAAATTACTGGGTCGATTAATTGAGGCGGCTACGGAAGAACTGGGCCTGGAAGTACGAAGTTTGGGTTCGCGCACCTGCCACCGCGAAGATCTCGCCAAGGGGTTGGAGCCTGATCAGTGTTACTACATTCAGCATGAAGCGCTCGTGCGAGGGGTTGAGCAAATTGATCTGACGCAGTACCCCCCGCCGGATTTAGCCGTTGAAATTGATATCGCCAGCAGTTCTCTGGATCGGATGGCCATTTATGCGGCTCTGGGTGTTCCTAAACTCTTGGCGCTATGACGGTAGCACTCTCACTATCTACCGACTGTTTGAGAGTGGCTACAGCCGACAAGATACAAGCCTTGCGTTGCCCGCCCTTGCTGCTACCGATATAGCGCGCTTTCTGGCGTTGCGCTTTCCCCAGGACAGTCTGCTCAGCCCGGTTGGAGAGAATAGCCTGGTGAAACAATTTCGGCAGTGGCTTAGAGACCAGCCCTGAGCATGGGTGTTTGAGCCTGTCTATCTCCTGGCCTTCCAAGTGGTTAGCCTTCGGTTACATCATCAGGGCAGCCCTGGGGCGAGGGATGAACGGATTTGCCCAATTGCCGCAGCCAGAACCAGCCAATGACTGCCACCACCAACCAGAACCAGCCGGTCAGGGGCTGATGCAGCAGAAATCCGCCAACTCCCAGCATGGCTCCTAGTAGGAGTAAGAGCGCGGCCAGAGCTTTGAGCAAATCTAAGCGGAGCGACTGGGCTGGCCATACTCCGGTGCGCTGTCGCTGTCGTCCCCAGCCTGGCCCACCCGGGCGAACTTTGGTGTAGAAAGCATCCAGAGTGGCATCGCTTTCTGGGGTGGTGATCAGCATGGTGGTTACCCAAATCGCGGTGGTGATGGCGGTGGTGGTGAGCAAGCGCAGGCCAAAATCTGAAATCGTCAGCAGAGGGACAACACTGGTCACTAAACCAACCAAAAAGCCAGCTACCATCGCGGCCAGTTCAGCGGCGGCGTTGATGCGCCACCAGAACCACCGCAGAATCAGCACTAGCCCCGGCCCAGTGCCAATCGCAATTACCAGCCGAAACACCGTTGCCACATCCTGGGAGTAGAAGGCCGCGATCGCCCCCAGCCCCGTTACCACTACCGAGGCCATGCGCCCTGCCAGCACCAGTTCTGCCTGGGAGGCATTGGGCCGCATAAATCGCCCGTAGAGGTCGTTGGTGAGGTACGATGCGCCCCAGTTGATCAGCGTTGACACAGTGCTCATAAACGCCGCCAACAGCGAGGCCACCACCAGCCCCAACAGCACCGGGGGCAAAAAGTCGAGCATTAACATGGGGTAGCCCAGTTCGCGATCCTCCAAATTCGGATAGATCACAACGGCGGCCAGGGCAACAATTACCCAGGGCCAGGTGCGGATCACGTAGTTCAGGATATTGAAAAACCAGGCGGCTTTTTCGGCCTCGGCTTCATCCTTAGACGCGGCTAGGCGCTGGATAAATTCCCCTCCGCCATCGCTCCGTCGAAAGGCCCACCACTGCAAAAACACGTAGGCGAAAAAGGTGCTGATGCTGATACCAGCGGTTTCGCTCCAGCGATACCAGCCCCCCTCGGCCCGTTCCAGCGGCACAAAGGCGAGCAAATCCTTGCCCTCGGTGGCCTGCACTTGTTGGATCAGGCTTTCCATGCCGCCCAGGTTAACAACTGCCGCTACCGCTACGATAATGGCCCCCAACAGGGCTAAAAAGAACTGGAAAAAGTCGGTGGCCACAACCCCCCAAAGCCCGGAGAAACCTGCATAAATCAGCACCAGTACGCTGACCCCAAGCACGCTGAGCAGTTTCAGGTTTTCCCCAGCGTCTATCCCCAAGGCGGGCCAAATTTGGAGGGCGTCGATTACCTTGACCATCGCCAGCATGGCGTAGCCAATGCCGATGCAGTTAATGGGCACCGCAAACAAAAAGGCTTTGATGCCCCGCAACCAGGCGGCGGTTGGGCCGCCATAACGCAGTTCAGTAAGCTCAGCATCGGTGATAATTTCCGAGCGCCGCCATAGCCGCGCAAAGACGTAAATCATCACCACGTGGGCAATGCCAAAACTCCACCACTCCCAGTTACCGGCAATGCCTCGATTGCCAACGATACCCGCAATGTAGAGCGGAGTATCGATGGAAAAGGTTGTAGCGGCCATGCTGGTGCCTGCCAGCCACCAGGGCAGCGATCGCCCCGATACAAAAAAATCCACCAAACTACCAGAGCCCTGCCGCGAGAGATACAGCCCCAGCCCCAGGGCAAAAACCAGGTAGGCCACTACAATCGCCCAGTCAATCCAAATCACAGCGAGTACCGTCAACTATCGCTGCTATCTTGCCACGGCGTTGTCCTTTCGGGACTTCAATATACTTCGACACCAACAGTCAAGGCGATCATTCTAGCTGCTCTACTCGGCGCTCAAGCTGTTGTAGCCGTTGCTTGAGTTCAATGGTGAGGGTGGCTAAGTTATCAAACTGCTCCTCCAGGGAAGGCTCTAGTAGGTCTGGAGGAGGGGCTGGCTGGGGCGGAGCCGCAGGGCGATTGGGGATAGCCAACTGGTACTCCACGCGACTGAGTTGCGACCTCAGACGGCCTAACTCCGACTCTAGGCGATTCAGGCGAGACTCTAGCCGGGCCTCACTCTGGGCAGCTCCATAGGAGCCTAGCCCTAACCAGAGCAGCAGGCTCAGACAGGTAATTAGAAGCGGTTTGACCATGCTGGTTCTCCTTTGGGTGCGGTAGGGCTTCAAAACCCCGCTTCTCAATGCTAAAAAAACTCTCAAATCCCTGTTTCGCAACCCTGAAAAGCTGACCTATCATTAGCGCCATAGCTTAGTGATTGGTCAGGTACATTGGTGGAGAGGAAACCCGATGAAATCAAAACATTTATTACCTCTGGTGGGGCTATGGCTAGCGATGGTGGGTGCACCCTGGGCCGCTCAAGCTCAGGCTCCCTCAAACCCGCCAGCACCGGCTGAAACTCCGGCAGAGCAAGAAACCCCTGCCGAAGCTCAGCCTGAAGACCCTGGCCCATCCGCAGCAGATGCCTTCAACCTGGGAGTCGAACGCTATAACCAGGAGGATTACGTCGGTGCCCTGGAAGCCTTTAATGTCGCTATTGAGCAGAACCCTGACCTCGCTAGCGCCTACCTCTATCGGGGCATGATTTTTGCCCAGCAAGAAGACTACGACCTGGCCCTAGCCGATCTCAATCGCGCCATTGAGCTTGACCCTGGTAATGCCAATGCCTACTTTACGCGCGGCACGGTTTTCTACCAGCAGGGCGATAGGGCTGCCGCCCAGGATGACTTCAACACGGCTCTGGCCACTGACCCCGATGCGGCCAATGCCTACCTCTACCGGGGGCTGATTGATGCTGAACAAGGGAAGCACGACCTGGCCCTGGAGGATTTCTCCATCGCCATTGAGCTAGACCCAACTAACGCCAGCGCCTACGTCCTGCGAGGCTTTGCCTGGGAGCAGGTGGAAAACTACTCTGAGGCCGTCAATGACTTTAGCCGCGCCATCGAGCTCAACGGCGACTTAGCCAGCGCCTACATGGGGCGGGGGGTGGCTAACTATCACCTTGGCCTCTACGATGCCGCCCTTAGCGACCTGGATCAAGCCGTTAGCCGCAACCCAGAGCTGGCCAGCGCTTATTTGAATCGTAGCTATGTGTATTTTCGGCAGGGTCGGCCTACCCGAGCATTGGCGGATCTCGACCGGGCTATTGAGCTATCCCCAACCCTGGCCGAAGCCTATCTGAGTCGGGGGGCTATCCGGGCTGAACAGGGGGATCTGTCCGGGGCTGAGCAGGAAGCCGTTGAACTTCGCGACCATGCGGGCGTGCCAGTAGACGTCGGCGGGGTCGGGCGGGCCGCCCGGCGGCAGGGAGGCGA
>CAYUBC010000131.1:0-8523 GCA_964442885.1 uncultured bacterium
AGCAGGACGCCGCCTAACCTCCTGCCATACACCAGATTTGACTATATCTCGGGCACGGTGGATGGGGAGTATGAGCTACAGCAGTATTACCCTTCCTCCGGTTCAACGCCCAACTCTCGCAAGCGCTGAGCCAATTGCTGGGCTCCGGCGAGGACGGGAGCTGACCCCAAAAATGACAAATACATCTGGAGAAACCACCGCCTTGGAATTGCCTTCTTCATAGTAGATACATAAGTTACCTGAAACGTAGACCTGGCGACGACTTTCAAAGTGGAGTCGCAACACTTCAACCGCATAAATTAGGTAATCACGAGTCGCGTCGCTTTCGGTCATGGGTTGACCATCGCCGTCCGGGTAAATTATCCGATCAGGGTTCAGCTGTATGGTATCCATAGGTGCAGGCTTGGAACGCAGACTCTGGGCCAGTTATAACCTGACGCTCAAACCGCCAAAGGTCTGGCTAAGCCGTCACAAGCATAGGGGAAAATCCGACTCAGTTAATCCCTGGCAGGTGATCTACGGAGCCTCTCACCAACTCTAATTTTCCAATCCATCGTCCTTAGGGATCCTTCCTTACCCGCCACAAACTCCAACTACCACCGGCGACGAACAGCAGCAGCGACAGCACAGCCAGCCGCTGGTTGCCGGTGGTGGAGCTAATCACCCCAAACAGCAGTGGCCCAAAAATGGCCGATACGCGGCTGACCAGGGCATGGAAGCCAAACATTTGGTTTGGGTACAGGGGCTATTGTCTCTTACCCATTTTTGGGGACTGGCCCAACTCCTGGATGCGCCTGGACAGGGGGCCGGGGCCTGCTAAACCTTGCTGCTCTTATCACCACTATTAGAAAAATCAATAGAGCGGCTGAATAGGATTTTCTCGCTAAAGATGGTATTTTTGATTCATAGACTTTTGTACATGCAAAAGTCTGAATCATTTTATTACCTTCAATAAAGGATTTTAGGTGCTGGCGATGGGCATCACAAATCATATTAGTTTTCGCCACTGGCGTGGTGATGTGTTTGGGGGCATCACGGCGGCGGTCATTGCTCTGCCCATGGCGTTGGCCTTTGGGGTGGCCTCTGGGGCCGGGGCGGCGGCAGGGTTATACGGGGCCGTTATTGTCGGGTTCTTTGCGGCGTTGTTTGGGGGCACGCCGACGCTAATTTCGGAACCCACTGGCCCAATGACCGTTGTGTTTACAGCGGTCATTGCTCAGCTCATCGCGGCTAACCCAGAGAACGGCATGGCTATGGCTTTTACCGTAGCCATGCTGGCGGGGGTGTTTCAAATTCTGTTTGGGGTTCTAAAGCTGGGGCGTTACGTCACGCTCATGCCTTACACCGTTATTTCGGGCTTTATGTCCGGGATTGGTGTGATTCTGATTATTCTCCAACTGGGGCCCTTTTTGGGGCACCCGACTCCAAAGGGCGGGGTTATTGGTACGTTAACCAGCCTGCCTCAAATGGTTAGCACCCTGAGCTTGCCAGAGGTAGCGCTAGGAACGTTTACGCTGGCGGTGCTGTTTTTAATGCCCAAGCGCTTTAGAAAGCTGGTGCCGCCTCAGCTTGTAGTGCTGATTGTTGGCACCCTACTTTCTCTGGTTATTTTCTCGAATGTGGATATTCGCCGCATCGGGGAAATTCCGATGGGTTTACCCTCCCTTCAACTGCCCATGTTCCAGGCCTCCCAGATTCGGGTGATGGTGGTGGATGGTTTGGTGCTGGGTATGTTGGGCTGCATTGATGCGCTGCTGACTGCCATGATCGCTGACAGCATCACCCGCACTCAGCACGATTCCAACAAGGAACTGATTGGCCAGGGGATTGGTAACCTGATGTCTGGTCTGTTCGGCGGCATGCCTGGGGCTGGGGCCACCATGGGCACTGTTGTGAATATTCAGGCCGGTGGTAGAACCGCTCTGTCGGGTCTGGTGCGGGCCGGTATTTTGCTGGTGGTAGTGCTGTGGGCGGCCCCGTTAACTAAGGCGATTCCCCTGGCGGTGCTGGCTGGCATTGCGGTGAAAGTGGGTTTTGACATCCTCGACTGGAGCTTCCTGAAGCGGGCTCACCACGTCTCCTGGAAGGGCGCGCTCATCATGTATGGGGTGATGTTCCTAACCGTTTTTGTGGATTTGATTGTGGCCGTGGGCGTGGGCGTGTTTATTGCCAACATCCTAACCATCGAGCGCCTCAGCAAGCTCCAGTCTGAGCAGGTCAGAACCATCACCGATTTTGATAGCGATCTGGTGATGACCCCAGAGGAAAACGCGCTGATGGATCGAGCCAAGGATCGCATTCTGGTCTTCCACTTAGATGGGCCGATGATTTTTGGCGTGGCTCGGGCCATTGCCCAGGAGCACACCGCCATGGCTGACCACGATGTGTTGATTCTGGATTTGCAGGATGTGCCCCACCTGGGCGTAACGGCGGCCCTGGCCCTGGAGAACGCTATTCAAGACGCCAGCGATGCCGGTCGAGCGGTATTTATTGTGGGTGCCCGTGGCAAAACTTTGAAGCGTCTGGAAAAGCTTGGAGTGCTGCGGTTTGTGCCTGCGTCGCGCCTGGTCGATACTCGCGAAGAGGCGTTGCGGGCGGCCTTACAACTTCTGGCTGAGCAGGACGGGGTTGAGAGTCCGGCTCAGGTGTTTGAACCTGGCTCCGCCACTCTGTAGCTGAGTCTCTCAATCAACGGGATGAATCACCAAAATTATTCAGCAGAGCGCGGTTCTCCATGACCTGGATAGCGTGATCTGTCTTGGTGAGGTGGTTGGTCTATGGTTGCCAAGATCCTTCTCAAGGGTCACTGGCTTCACTAGTTCGTGCAGGAGTCAATGGAGGTGGGCGCTGTTATTCCCTCGCCGCTTGAGTTCAATGTGTTTTGCGTAGTTGCAGTAGGTAGGTAACGATGTTGATGTTTGATGTTGCTTCTGGGCTCTCCTGGTTCTCCTGGCCAGCATCGCCCCTGTTCGCCCCGCTGGTGGCCGCAGCGCCAGAGGCGGACACTGGCCCGATGGTCTTAGCCGGGGTGCTGCTCAGCCTGGTGGTTGTCTACATTGCCAGCAAGCTGGGGGGAGAACTCTCCAAGCTGATGGATTTACCCCCCGTGCTGGGCGAACTGGTGGCCGGGGTCATTGTGGGCGCTTCGGCCCTGCATTTGATTGTCTTTCCGGAGGGCGGCGCAGCGGCGGCAGACTCCCAAATTATGGGGCTGTTGCAGTGGCTGGGTGGGCTCAGTCCCGAGGCCGTGAATCATGTCTTTCATAGCCAGAGCGAGGTGGTCTCGGTGCTGGCCGAACTGGGCGTTATTATTCTGCTGTTTGAAATTGGTTTAGAGTCTGACCTGCGAGAACTCCAAAAGGTGGGCTACCAGGCGGCGATCGTGGCCTGCGTTGGGGTGGCGGTTCCCTTTGCCCTGGGCACTGCGGGCCTTATGACGCTGTTCCATGTGCCCACCATTCCGGCCATTTTTGCCGGGGCCGCTCTAACTGCCACCAGCATCGGCATTACCTCAAAGGTGTTGTCAGAAATTGGCCAACTCAAGTCTGCCGAGGGCCAGATCATCGTAGGTGCCGCGGTGATCGACGATGTGCTGGGGATTATTGTGCTAGCGGTGGTGGCCAGCCTGGCCAAAACCGGCGAAGTCGATGTGATGAATGTGGTTTACCTGATCGCCAGCGCCACCGGGTTTTTGCTGGGGGCAATTTTTCTGGGTCGGTTTTTTAACACCTCCTTTGTGGCAATTTCAGACCGACTGCAAACCCGTGGCAATCTGGTGATTCCCGCTATCACCTTCGCCTTTTTAATGGCCTTTTTGGCTAACGTCATTCACCTGGAGGCTATTCTGGGAGCCTTTGCGGCTGGCCTGGTGCTGGATGAAACCGACCAGCGCAAGGAGCTGGATCGGCAGGTGATGCCCATTGCCGATATTCTGGTGCCGATCTTTTTCGTCACCGTTGGGGCTAAGACGGATTTAGGCGTGCTCAATCCCGCCGTTCCCGCTAACCGGGAAGGCCTGGTGATTGCCCTGTTTCTGTTAGCGGTGGCAATTGTGGGTAAGGTGGTAACCGGCTGGTCTACCTTTGGGCAGCCTTTGAACCGCCTGGCCATCGGCATTGGCATGGTGCCTCGCGGCGAGGTGGGATTGGTGTTTGCGGGCATTGGCTCCTCTAGCGGCGTGCTCGACAAACCCCTGGAAGCCGCCATCATCATCATGGTGATTGCGACCACCTTCCTGGCCCCGCCGTTTCTGCGCCTGGCCTTTAAGGGCTCAGAGGTCGAGCCTGCCGCAACGGAGGCAACCCCGGAACCCGCCGATCTTGCCTCTTAAGGGAGAATAAAATCTAAAGGTATAGGGTCTAAGTATGGGGTCTGAAGGATTCAGCATTAATGGCGACCTCAGACCCCGGGCTCTATACCCACAGTCCGCAATTCGCTAACCGCGTTCTTCCTCACACCCCCTGCTTACCCATGCTTCATACCTGTGTCTATGCCACCATTCTGCTAGGCTTCTTCGGCATTTTGTGCAAAGAAAGCCTGGTGATGAAAATCATTGCTATGGATGTTATGAGCACCGGAGTAGTGGCCCTGTTTGTGCTGGTAGCCGCCAGAACCGGAGTATACACCCCCATTGCCAACGTTGTGCCCAAAGGCCCCTTTGCCGATCCAGTTCCCCAGGCGGTGATTTTGACCGCCATTGTGATTGGCCTGTCGATTCAGGCGCTGATGCTAGTGGGGGTAATGAAGCTGGCGCACGATAACCCCACCCTGGAGGCTCGCGAAATCGAGAAGGGGTATCGGTCATGACTTCATTGACAATCCTCTGGTTGATTCTGCCCTTCTTTATTGGCTTTAGCATTTACCTGCTGCCCCGGGCTGACCGGGTTCTGACCTTGGGGGTTGCCCTGGCCTCAGTCGGCTACGCTGCGGTTTTATTGGCTCAGCCAGCGCCTTTGGCGTTTAGCTGGCTAGATAGCTTTAGTGTCACCGTCATCGCAGATGGCTTAAGTGGATACTTTATTCTCACCAACGCCCTGGTTACGGCTGCCGTTGTCCTGTATTGCTGGGATACTAGCAAAACCGCCTTCTTTTACACCCAGGCCATCATTCTCCACGGCAGCGTCAATGCCGCATTTATCTGTGCCGATTTCATTAGCCTCTACGTTGCCCTGGAGGTGATTGGGATTTCAGCGGCCCTGCTAATCGCCTATTCACGCAATAATCGCAGTCTGTGGGTGGCTCTGCGCTACCTGTTTGTGAGTAACACAGCCATGCTGTTTTACCTGGTCGGTGCGGTGTTGGTGTATCAATCTCAGGGTTCCTTTGCCTTTGCAGGGTTTGAGAATGCCTCGGCAGAAGCCAAAGCCTTGATTGTTCTGGGGCTGGTGGTCAAGGGAGGCATTTTTGTTTCGGGGTTGTGGTTGCCCCTCACCCATGCCGAAGCCGAGAGCCCGGTATCGGCCATATTGTCGGGGGTGGTGGTCAAAGCTGGGGTATTTCCGCTGGTGCGCCTTGCCCTTACGGTTGAGGCGTTCGCTCCGCTAGCGGGCTGGCTAGGAACCATTGCGGCCCTCTTTGGGGTGGCCTATGCCCTGGTGCAAACCGACGCCAAACGGGTTTTAGCGTGCAGCACCCTGTCTCAACTTGGTTGGATTCTGGCGGTACCAGAAGCGGCTGGCTTTTATGCCCTGGCCCACGGCCTAGCCAAGGCCACCCTCTTTCTAGGGGTAGGGAATTTGCCCACCCGTAACTTAACCCTGTTGCGGCAACAGCCTATCCACACCAGCCTCTGGGTGCCCATTACTCTGGCCAGCCTATCAATATCTGGGTTCCCGCTGTTTGCTGGCTTTGGGGCTAAGATGCTGGCGCTCAAGCAGGCCCTAACCTGGCAAACCATGGCGCTTAATATAGCCGCTGTCGGCACCGCTACTATCTACGCCAGATTTATCTTTTTACCGCACCAGGCCAGCGACGGGCGCTCTGGAGGGGCGATTAAACCCGGATTGTGGATGGCAGTGCCGCTACTGATAGGCGCTTTGTTGGTCGCTAACCTGATCTACCCAGGAGCCTACACCGGTTTCAATATCGTCAAGGTGCTGGGGGTGATTATTGGGGGTTGGCTGCTTCATCTACTGCTCCTACAGCGTTTGACCCTGGTGTTGCCCAGTGGCCCAGAAAACTTTGAAAACCTGATTGGCACCATGAGTTTGATACTGCTAGCGCTGTTTTGGGTGGGGTGGTCATGGTTGGTATAGCGTGTCTAGCGAGTGAGGAACTTAAGATTACGGGAACACAGCCATGACCACTATGACCATAGTTTGGCTGGTGCTGCCCTTTTTTGTAGGCTTTAGTATCTATCTACTGCCGCAAGCGTCTCGTCTCCTGGCTTTGGGGGTAACGCTGGTGTCAGCGGGCTACGCCGCCCTTCTATTTCTGCAGCCAACCCCCCTGACCCTTAACCTGGTGGATAACTTTGGCGTTACCGTCATCGCGGATGACCTCAGCGGCTTTTTTATCATTACCAATGCCCTGGTCACGGCGGCGGTGGTGCTGTACTGCTGGGATACCGGTAAAACAGCCTTTTTTTATGTTCAAGCCATCATCCTTCACGGCAGCGTCAATGCCACGTTTATCTGTGCCGACCTGGTTAGCCTTTATGTAGCCCTGGAGGTACTTGGCATTGCGGCATCCCTGCTAATTGCCTACCCCCGGCACAATCGCAACCTTTGGGTGGCCCTGCGCTACCTGTTTGTCACCAACACCGCCATGCTCTTTTACCTGGTTGGGGCGGTGCTGGTGTATCAGGCCAATCAGTCCTTTGCCTTTGCGGCCCTGGGCAATGCCCCCGCCGAGGCCATTGCCCTGATATTTTTGGGGCTACTTACCAAGGGCGGCATTTTTATTTCGGGCCTGTGGCTGCCGCTCACCCACTCTGAAGCCGAAACTCCTGTATCGGCCATGCTGTCGGGGGTGGTGGTGAAGGCAGGGATTTTCCCCCTGGTGCGGATTGCCCTCATGCATGACAGCCTTGACCCAATGGTGCGGGCGTTTGGGGCTGGTACCGCCCTGCTGGGGGTGATTTACGCCGTCTTTGAAAAAGACACCAAGCGCATGCTGGCCTTTCACACCGTTTCCCAGATGGGCTTTGTGCTGGCCGCGCCCGAAGTTGGCGGTTTCTACGCCCTTACCCACGGCCTGGTGAAAGCGTCCCTCTTTTTGATTGCTGGAACCCTGCCCAGCCGCAACTTTAAGGAACTGCATACCCAGCCCATCCACCGTCCCATTTGGATTGCCCTGGTCATCGCCAGCTTTTCAATTTCCGGGTTTCCGCTGCTGTCGGGTTTTGGGGCCAAAGTGCTGACCATGAAAAACCTGCTGCCTTGGCAGGTCATCGCCATGAACCTGGCCGCCTTTGGTACAGCGATTTCCTTTGCCAAGTTTATTTTCTTGCCGAATGCAACAGTCAAAGACCAGCCGGTCAAGCCAGGTTTCTGGCCCGCTGTGGGGCTTTTGCTGGTGGGTCTGGTAGTGGCCAACCTGGTTTACTACGATGCCTACACCCCAGAGAATGTGGTGAAGCCTCTCGCCACCATTGGCCTGGGCTGGTTGGCCTACCTTTTAGTTGTGCATCGGCTCACCCTGAAATTACCTAAGGTTCTCGAAGAGTTTGAGCATTTGATTGGCGTCATGAGCTTGGTACTAGTCGGGTTGTTTTGGATGGTGTGGTCATGGTCGGTTATCTAAATCTTTTTCTGCGATTGGTCATCTGGTTTTTGCTGACTTCGGATTTTAGCTTGGCCAACATTTTAATTGGCGTCAGCGTTGCCCTGCTCTTGCCCAGGGGAGCCACTAACCCTGGCGTTTTGAAGGACTGGCTGCGTACCTTGGGGGAGGTGCTGGTAGCTATACCCCAGGCTTACAAAGAGGCGGTGGAAATTATGATTCGCCCCCACAGTCATGAGTCCGTTACCCTGGAGCAGGTAAAGCCGCGCCGCACCCCCAGCCTGATTTTTCTAGACATCTTTCTGATTACGTTTACCCCCAAAACCATTGTCCAGCGCTACCACAACGATGGCTGGTATGAGGTTCACTACATTCGTCGGAGGCCCACCCTATGACGGTTATGACCCTAGCGCTAATGGCGATGATTGTGGCCCTGCTGATTCCCATGCTCGAGGCCCTGCGCGATGACGACATCTGGCAGCGGATACTGGCCTTTGCCAGCATTGCCACCAAGACTTCAGTCATTATTTTGATGGTATCGGTGCTGCGCGACGACTGGATGACGGGAGTAGTCGGCGTTTTGATTTTGAGTGCTGGCAACGCGGCGCTAATGCTTTTAGCCCACATTATTAGACGTTTAAGCGATGTGCTGGAGGGGTAGTGGTGATTGATTTTCTAAGCTATGGCTGCATCTTAGTTGGCGTGGTGTTCTGGTTTTGGGGCACCTGGCCGCTGCTGGGTAAGCGGTCGGTGTTGTTTAAGCTGCACAGCCTTTCGGTGGCCGACACCCTGGGATCGATG
>CAYUBC010000132.1:0-8478 GCA_964442885.1 uncultured bacterium
ATCGCCCCTACGAAGGCGTCAACATTCGCGGCGCTACCGGCCTCTCACCCTCCGAAAACGCCATGCTCAAATCCCTAGGCGCGATCATCAGCTACTGAGCATTGAGTTTTGAACTTTGAATTTTGAATTTTGAATTTTGAACTGTGAACTTTGAATTCTCCCCCCACCCCCTTCTACTCCCTATTCCCTAATTCCCTCCTCCCTATTCCCTAATTCCCTCCTCCCCACTCCCTCCTCCCCCAAAACCCCCTCTACCGCCATTGCCCACCCCTGAGGAGCCACGGCCCCGGCCACCGGCCACCCTCGTTCGGCTAACGCGGGATGGGGGCCATTCTGCCCCGGTATTACAAGCGGATAGTCCACCCGCTCTAACAGGGCCACATCGTTAGGGCCATTACCCAGCCCGATAGTGATAATCGGCACCGTCGGCCAGGCGTCTCGATAGAGCCCTAACACCTGCTCCATCGCTGGCCCCTTACCCGCCTCTGGCCCCAGCAAATGGGAAAAGCGATCGCCCATTACCACCTGAAAGCCCACCTCCTCTGCCGCCGCCTGCAACGCCTCTGCCGTAACATTTTTGGGCGTCATAAACGGTTCACTAAACTCCCTCGCCTTGGCCCGCTGGGCCGCTTCCAGCGAAAGCCCCGTCAACTGAGCGACCTGGTCTACAGTCCAGTCACCAAACCCCTTCAAGGGTCGGCCAATCCTTTGGGCCACTACTTTCAGGGCGGCCCGTGCGGTCACATAGTTGCAGCCTTGCTGGATGGGCTCATCCCCCGACTCCAGGCGGTTTGGCCCTGGCAAGGCCGCAGGCGGTACATAGATTGCGCTGCCGTTTTCGACAATAAACGGCCCCGTTAGCCCCATGGCCTGCCGCAACCATTCCACCTCCTGGCGAGTTTTGCTGGTGACCGGAATGACTGGAATCTGCCGTTGCTCTAGCCATTGCAAAGTGGGAAGGGCGGCTTGATAATCATAGGTCTCAGCATTGAGGAGCGTGCCGTCGAAGTCCGTGAATATCAGATACGCCATAGCGCTTATCAATCCCTCCTTGGCTGCAATAAACCGCCCAAAGCCTATCCTAAAAGTACGGTAATAATCCAGCACAGCCCATGACTCTTGGTTTAACCCTCAGCCCTGCTTCAGCCCCGGCACCACCCGCCCGCCCCCTCACTCTGGCGGTAATTGGCGATGTCCACGATCAGTGGGATCCCCTCGATGCCCTGGCGCTACACCACCTGGCGGTTGATCTGGCCCTCTTTGTTGGCGACTTTGGCAACGAAGTCGTGGAACTAGTCCAGCAAATTGCCGATTTAGCCATACCTAAAGCCGTCATCCTAGGCAATCATGATGCCTGGTATACCGCCACCGACTGGGGCCGCAAAAAATGCCCCTACGATCGCCGCCACGAAGACCGGGTAGAGCAACAGTTGCTCGCCCTGGGAGACTGCCACGTCGGCTACGGCCAGCTTGACCTGCCTCACCTGGGCCTTTCCGTAGTTGGCGGGCGTCCCTTTAGCTGGGGCGGCTCCGAATGGAAAAATGCCGACTTCTATGCCCAGCGCTACGGCATTCACAACTTTGCAGAATCCACTGCCCGCCTGCACCAGGCCGTTGATGCCACCACCTGCGAGACCCTGGTTTTCATCGGCCACTGCGGCCCCAAGGGCCTGGGAGCCAACCCCGAAGACCCCTGCGGTCGCGACTGGAAGCCCATCGGTGGCGATTTTGGCGATCCCGACCTGGCCGCCGCCATCGCCTATGCCAAAACCAGAGGCAAAACCGTGCCCCTGGTAGCCTTTGGCCACATGCACCATAGCCTGCGTCACCGCAAAGACCGCCTGCGCCGCCAAATTCACCTAGATGACGATCAAACCCTATACCTCAATGCCGCCAGTGTGCCCCGCTGGATTCAGACCCATGGCGTGACCCAGCGCAATTTTTCCCTGGTCACCCTCCATCAGCATCAGGTTCAGTCTGCCGACCGGGTCTGGGTCGATGATGACCATCAGCTCATCGCCCAAGAGCCCCTCTTTGCCGCCTCCATCGCGCTGACCTCCAGCTAACTCGCTGGGATAGCGGACTCTACGGGTATACTCAAGCCATACGAGCAAACAATGATCGCTCATGCAATATCTGGCTAAGGTGCAAAAAAAAGCGTTTCTAGGTGGGGCAGAACTTGCCCTGTTGGCTGTGCGTACCGCTGAAACTACGTGGGAGCGAATCCCCACCGAGCGCATCGTCGAAACGACCCATCTGCTGGCCTTTCAGGAAGGAAACCTGGTCTTAGTCGAGCTAGATGGCCTCAATCAGCTCACCACTGTTGAGGATGCCACCCCCTGGATTCTCACCCTGGTTGATGATTACCTCAGCTACGGCGTCACCCCCGCCGCCCTGGAGGAAGAAATTGAGCGGGCCGAGCGCTGGCGACAATCCCTCACCCTCAAAAGCCAGGAAGTCGATCGCCGCGCCCTGGAAACCGCCGCCCGCCGCGATGAAATCCAGGAGCTAGAGCGCAGCCTCAAACAGGAGCGCGAAGAACTCGAGCGCCGCTGGGATGACCTCAAACAACTTGAAGCCCATCCCCCTACCCCATCTCCCACCAGCGAAAACACCACCTCCCCGTAACGTGCATTCGCAACGCAATGCACCTCACACCCCCATCCCTCCAATTCCCGTAAGGTGCATTCGCAACGCAAGGCCCCTACCGGGTCGCGACCAACACCACCCCGGCCATAATCAACCCTAACCCCACCACGCGGGTCGGCGGAATGGGTTCATTAAACACCCAATAGCCAATCAACACCGAGCTGATATAAATTAGCGACGCCGCCGGGGCAGCAATGCTAAGCTTGACCCGCGTTAACAGCAGAATGTAAGAAATTGCCCCTACACCGTAGGCGGCCAGGCCCGCCAGGAGCGCCGGGGTTGTGGCAATTTTAAGGATATGGCTAATGGCATTGTCGCCAGTCACCTTTCCTAGCTGTAGCGCCCCCAGTTTCAAGCAAAGCTGCCCAACACTACTGGCCACCACCGAAATTAACAACAGTCCAAGCTCCTGGGGAGTCACACCCACCTCCTCGCACACTACAACAATCTATCGCTAATTGCATTTAGTCTGGCATCATACTGGAAGTCTGACCGTGAGCAAAGTAGAAATTCCAGACAGACAGGTTTAGTCCACCGGGGTCAGCGGGTAGAAGGGCTAACAGGTTAGGATGAGTCTATTCGCTTATCTGAAAACCGTTCATGCCTGGCAAAACCCTTCTACTCGGATTGCAAGCTGACCAGTTTCGTCATCCCCTTGACCGGGAAGCCACGCGAACTTTGAAACAGCTGCCGGGGTTAGACGTTATGGTGCGCCTGGTCATGGCCCCCCTGGCAGAACAAATCTTTTATCTGGATAACATTGCCTCTAGCATTCGGGTCAGCGCTCACCAGCTTCCCAGCCTGCACGCCGCCCTGGTCGAAGCCTGCCAAATTTTAGACCTCGACGTGCCCGAACTGTACGTGCGGCAAAATCCTGTGCCCAACGCCTATACCTTTGCCATGCGAGGCAAACGACCCTTCATTGTGATTCACACCTCGCTGATAGAATTGCTCACCCCCGACGAAACCCAGGCCGTCATTGCCCACGAGTTGGGCCATCTCAAGTGCGATCACAGTGTTTATTTAACCCTGGCTAACCTCTTGATGCTGGCCGCCAGCCAGCTACCGCTGGGCGATGTGGTGGCCCAAAACCTGCAATCTCAAATGATGGAATGGGTGCGCTGCGCCGAGTTTACCTGCGATCGCGCCGCCCTCCTGGTGGCCCAAGACCCCCGCATTGTCGCCTCGCTGTTGATGAAACTGGCCGGTGGCGCGCCCTCCCTGGTGGGAGAACTGAATGTCGAAGCCTTTCTCGACCAGGCCCGTTCCTACGAGGCCATCAGCAACGATGCCCTGGGCGACGCCCTGAAGCAAATCCGTACCCAGGGGCTCACCCATCCTGTCCCGGTGTTGCGAGCCCGCGAAATTGACCGTTGGGCCAGTAGCCAGGATTACTACACCCTGGTTAAACGTCGCCCAATTCAGTATAATGATGATTCATCCCAGGGCGGATGGCGAAATTGGTAGACGCACCACACTCAAAATGTGGCGGCCTTACGGTCATGCGAGTTCGAGTCTCGCTCTGCCCATCACAAAAAGTAATCAAAGAATCACTCACCCCAGGGTAAAACTAAGCAGGTTCAGCTTGCTCAGGAATATTCAATGACCCTAATTGATGATTTAGCCCCCGGCAATGCGTCCAAATATCGCCTCAAAGAGCGAATGGCCGTGGAAGAGCGGCTGGCCGCCGGGAAGGCGTTGCGTCAAACGGTTAAGCGCTCTGTCCACGATAGCTATATCCCAGCTGAAAACCGAGACGATCCGGTGGCCATTTTAGAAGCCCAGAACACCACTCGTCTGGCCGATTTGGTGCCCCTCCGCTATGCCCGCATGTTAAGCTCGCCCTTTGCGTTTTTGCGCGGGTCGGCAGCGGTGATGATTGCCGACATTGCCCCCGCCCCAACCACCGGCATTACGGTGCAGGCCTGCGGGGATATGCACGTCTCTAATTTCGGGGTTTATGCCTCAGCGGAGCGCACCCTGGTATTTGGCATTAACGATTTTGACGAAACCTATCCCGGCCCCTGGGAGTGGGACTTGAAGCGTCTAGTCGCCAGTGCCGTGGTGGCCGGACGCTACCTGGGTGGTGATCGAGCCCTCTGCCAGGAGGCCGTGCAGGCGATCGTCCAGGCTTACCAAACCCATTTGCAACACTATGCCAGGATGGGCTACCTGGATTTGTGGTACAACACCATTACCGATGTGGCCATGCTGCAAAAGCTGCCCTCGGATTTTTACCAGAAGACCCACCAGTTGTTGGCTAAGGCGCGCCAGCGGAATCATCTCCAGGTGTTAGCCAGCATGACGGATTTGATTAACGACCAGCATCGTCTGGTAGAGTCGCCGCCGCGAGTGGTGCGAGCCGAAACCCTGGGTGATGAAGCCAGCATCCGCCAGGCCGTTGACCAGATGTTGAGGGGCTACTTTTCTAGCCTGAGTGGCGATCGCCGCTTTTTGCTATCCCGCTACCGGATTGTCGATCTGGCTCGCCAGGTGGTAGGCGTAGGCAGCGTAGGCACCCGCTGCTGGCTGGCCTATCTAGAGGGTAAAGATATGAACGATCCCCTCTTTTTGCAAATTAAGCAGGCCCAGCCCTCCGTGCTGGCCCCCTACTCACAAGCGCTCTGTGGCTATCGCTTGCCAGATGATCATGAGGGGCACCGGGTTGTTATTGGCCAGCGGCTCATCCAGGGATCGCCCGATATTTTCCTGGGCTGGGGCAAGTTGGACGATAACCACTACTATGTGCGTCAACTCCGCGACATGAAGAATAGTCTTAAGCTAGAACCCGACAAGTTTAAGGCCACCGCCCTACCAGACTATGGCAGTCTCTGCGGGTGGGCGTTGGCCCTGGCCCACGCTAAATCTGGGGATGCCGCTATGCTGGCGGGCTATGTGGGCACCGGTGCCGCCCTGGGTGAGGCTTTGGTGGCCTTTGCTGAAGCCTATGCTGACCAAACTGAACGCGACTATGACGCCCTCAGCCTGGCCGCCAGGCAGGGGCGCATTCCCGTTGCCAGCGACCTGGCGTCCTGAGGGCAGGTTGGCCCTGGTGCAGGTAAGATTCGTTAGCCTCTTTCATCGCGGTTCCTCCATCGTGAACGTCAAACCCCGGCTTCAACCCCCATCACCCCCCGCCACTCCTCAGGATGCCTATCCGGCCCAGCCCCAGAGCCGTCCAAAGGTTCCGCGCCATGGTCATCGCCCCTGGCGGCGGCATGGGTGGATAGTCCTTGGCCTTGCCCTGGTACTGGGGTTAGGCTGGGCGGCATCTCCCGGCCTGGGTCAACCCGCCCCGGCCCCCCTTCAAAATGACTTGGCCCAGCCGACCACTAACCTGCCTCAATCCCTGCGCGTGGCCATCCGGCTTATGCAGCCCGATGCCTTTGAAGAAAATGGCCAAATTCTGGGATTTAGCGCGGATATAGGCCGGGCCATCGTCGCCCAAATGGCGGGTAACCAACCGCCACCCGCCGTAAATCTCCAAACCTACACCGGAGTAACGGATATTCTGACCGCTCTCCAAACTGGTCAGGCTGACCTGGGCCTAGGGGCCATCGCCATTACCAGTCAGCGCGAACAAGCCTTTGATTTTTCCCATCCCATCCTATCGGCAGGGCTCCAGATTATGGTGCCAGCCCCCGCCGCCCAACGGCTTTACCCACTCCGGGAAATTATCAATCGTCTGCTACAGCCTGACCTGGTCAAGCTATCGGCCATTGTCGGGCTGATGATGCTGATTCCGGCTCACATCATCTGGTATGTTGAGCGCAATAATCCGGAGAGCGTTATTGAAAAGGCGTCCTACTTTCCCGGCATATTCCATGCCCTTTGGTGGACATTACTGGCCTTATTTGGGCAAGCCGACGATATGCCCGAAGGCCCCGTAGGCAAGTTAGTCGCTCTGTTTTGGGTCTTTGTGGGAATTATCTACCTCACCTATTTTACTGCTGGCCTAACGGCGGAACTCACAGTGCAAGAATTGCAGGGCAATATTCAGGGACTTAGCGACTTGCAGAACCGGCCTGTGGCGTTAGTCGCCGATGAGGGGGGCCAGGCCTACCTGGAAGCCCAAAACCTTAAGGAATTGACTCAATTTTCACAACCAGAGGCGGCCTATGCGGCCCTGGCGGCTGGCGAGGTTGAGGCTCTGGTGGCACCGCGCCCACTGCTGCTCTACCTGAAGCTCCAGGAATCCAATACAGACTACCAGGCAGACTACCAGATCGTAGGAACGCCCTTTTTCGACCAGTTCTATGCCATTGCCATGCCCGAAGGTAGCCCCTACCGTAATCCCATTAACCAGGCGCTTTTGGCCCTACGAGAAAACGGCACCTACACCAAGATTTATCGCCAGTGGTTTGGCGTCGATCCGTAGGATGATGGGAAATACAGTCCAGGCATTGTTGCCCTCCCCCAGGTTCTATCCATTACCGGCCCGCCATGAGCGTTATCTACGATCTGGAACACACCACCACCTACCGCTACGCCAAGCCCGTCACCTTTAGTCAGCACCGGGCTATTTTTCTGCCTCGCGGTAGCTATGGCGGACGGCTGCTGAGCTATTCCCTAGAAACCAATCTGGCCTCAGAGGTGCGCTGGATGATGGATACCCTATCCAATAACGTTGCGCTGATTGACTTTCAGGAACCTGGCCAGGAACTAGTGGTTACCTACCGGGTTAGAGGCCAGCACTACGGCTTTTCCACCATCACAGAATTTCCCCTGGATCCGCGCGCCAATGAGTTGCCGGTGCAGTATACCCCCGATGAGTGGAGCGACCTGGCTGTCTTTATGCGACCCCACGCCGAGGATCCTGAAGGTTACCTAGCCGCCTGGACTAAAGCCTTTGTAGCCGGTGACCAGGATGACACCATTGACGTCCTCAATCGGATGATGGACACCATCCACAGCACCTTGAAGTACCAGGCGCGGGAAGCAGAGGGCACGCAATCCCCCGCCGAAACCCTGCGCACCGGCACCGGCACCTGCCGAGACTATGCCTGGTTGATGATCGAAGCGCTGCGGCGACTGGGCCTAGCCTGCCGCTTTGTCAGCGGCTACCTCTACGACGCGGCATTAGATGGCGGTGAGGTGGGCATGACCGGGTCTGGGGCAACCCATGCCTGGCTGCAAGTCTACCTACCAGGAGCCGGATGGCGCAACTACGACCCCACCAATCGCATCACCGAAGGGTTTGATTTAGTACCCGTAGCCATTGCCCGCCACCCCAGCCAGGTGATCCCCCTTTCCGGGGCATGGATGGGAGAGGCCACCGATTATCAAGGAATGGATGTGCGGGTCTCGATTCAAAAATTAGCCGCTCTCCCCGACTTTAATCCATAACCGCGATGGGGATTAACGTCAGCCAAGCCAAGCTAGTGCTTTGTCAAAGCCAAATTTTAGGATGAACGCATCAGCTCGTAGTCAGCACTTTAGCGCTAAAGCGCTGACTACAAACCCAAACTTCTAGCGTTGACGCTCCACTAGGGGGACATTGCTGCGATGCACCCGACAGTGCCGAGATGGAACACTACGGGTGCAAGACACCAGGATTCTGGTAGGGACACCAGAGGCTAGCATAGCTCCCGCCCAGAAACCCCGTCTTTTTGCGTCTATCGCCTACCGCTCACTACTCACCCCCCGGCGGCACGTCATCAGGCTAATGTGGCCGCCGCTGCGTCCAGTTTCCTCCACCGCTCGCAGGAACTCGTCGAAGCTGGGGGTGTTGCGCTGCACGGGCACCGGGGTTGACCACTCGATGCGGTCACAATAACCCCGCGCGACCAGTTGGCGAATGGCGTCTTCCACCGCCCCTGGGCTCCCCAG
>CAYUBC010000133.1:0-8432 GCA_964442885.1 uncultured bacterium
TCTTCTTCCTGGTTGGCCACCTCTGGCATGCTGGTCGCGCTCGCGCGGCTGAAGCGGGCTTCGAGAAAGGCATCGACCGCGAGTCTGAACCCGTACTCGCTATGAGCGACCTCGACTAAACTCTGAGGCTCCCCTTAGTGGGTTAAGTTAAAAAGCTCCGGCCCTAAGGTCGGAGCTTTTTTTGCTTCGCCAGCTTCACAGAGAGACTATGTCATGCAGGCCAAGCAGCCCAAGGGCGGGACATCTTCACCAGGCGGCTGGCTGAAAGTTGGCATCGTTAGCAATTTCAACCGCATCACCACTCTGGCGAATGACAAAGAGCCCCTGCTGATAGGCATAGCGATCAACGTTTTCATCAATCTCAATGCCCGCCACTGCTCCATACAGCCGGTAGTCTTGAAAGTGAATAAAGGATTGCTTGAACCGCTTCAGCTTATCCAAAAACTCTTCAACATCCCGGCGAGACAGCCGCGACTTTACCTCAATAGCAACGGCAACATCATCATCCACGGCAAAAATGTCAATTTCCATGGGGGCTGCCGGGCGTTTAGATTTCATCCGCCGGTAGGTCTCTTGCACACCAATTCCACGGGCTTGAAAGAGCTGGAGCACTGCCGGTTCCACCAAATTTTCGACAAACTGCCCCCACCGGCTCCCCAACCGGGCCACCTCCTGGCTGGCCTGGGCCGCAATTTGCTCAATGCGAGCTAGCCGACGATCAGCTTCAGCCGCCCGATGATCGGCTTCAGCCGCTCGGCGCTCTCCTTCAGCGACGAGTTCAGCTAACTGGCGATCAAGAGCGGCGGAGCGTTGCTCAGCAACCTGTTGGGAGGCGCGAAACAGGTCGTAAATATCCTGGATAGTAACGGGGTCAGCCATGGTGGATGGAACAGTAGATCTGCTTTAATTATGGTCTAAATTAATCTGGCTCCATTTTCCGACTCAGGAATTTAAGCTCAACCTACCCTTTCTAGACGGATGAAACTAACCCAAGCCACCACACAGCATCAGTTTGTCGTTTGCCTCAACAACACTGGCTACGAGGCCGCCCTGGAAATTGGCAAAATCTACCGTTTTATCAGTGATAGCGACGCTAGCGCTAACGGCTTAATTCGGGTTATTGACGCTAGCGGTGAAGACTACGCCTTTTCGGCGGATCGGTTTTACCCGATTTTTTTAGCTACAAACGCTTGACCCCCAAGGCGGCCCCCAAAGCCCCGCCATGAAACGGGTTTCTGGCTCTAGCTTCGAGCCACTGGCCACGATGCCAGAGTGCCGCCCAGGCCCCAGCGACAATGGCAACACCCAGAGCCGTTTGTCGCCAAACGGGGATGCTATTTACTGGAGAAACCTGGCCGAGCAGGTCGTAGAGCGCCCAAGTGGCGAGGATAGATACAATTGGTAACCAACAAAACCAAGGAAAAGCAAATAGAGACAGAATCTTAAGCCATCTTTTCTCAGGAGTGTACTCAAGTTGAATTGATGCTCCAACTGCCATTCCAGCAAGGGTAAAAATGAAAGCGCCAGGAAAAAATAAAAGCATGAAGAAAAGAATAAATAAAAATATTAGGTTGGCAGGAAATACACACAGGAAGTCAAGATCCCAACGTTCTGACGAAATTCTCAGCAAAGAGGTTTGAACCATTAAACTCCCTATCATAAAGAGAGCTCCATTTGTTGCAGCACCAACGAAGGCACCTTGCACAGCATCATTTGCATGGACTGAAAACGCAAGTGTTCCTACAAAAAGGCCAAAAATCGAAACAAACACAAGAATATAAAAGTAGTTCTGGAAAACTGCGCTCAGCATTGCGATCACACTTTTTCTTGTTGATTCTTTTGGTGAATTTGAAAAAAAGTGATGTAGATGTGTGAGAATCCCCCAAAATCCTAATTGTGAAAATACGTCAGGATCGGGATCTACGTCAGGATCTAACGTATTTAAACTATTTTGATATAGAGCCATCCAGAAGCTCGCAATAAAAGCAGTTGCAGCTATGCCAAGTGAACCAGTAAAAATCAGGATTTCTGGTTTGGCAAAGGCTACCATGATGATCTTAAGAACAGCTATTACTGTAAGAATGGCTGCAACTAACAAGTTGCCGGAGTAGTGCCAACTGGTTCTAAAGTCGTAATCTACTGGGCGAAAGAGGCGTTCCCAATGTTTGGGGTTGGGTTGGCTTTGGGCAATTAGGCGGCTGAGCAGGTCTAGCTCAACCATTGGCGGCAGGGTTGCCACTAACTGTTGCCACTGCTGGTCTACTTGGGGCTGTTTCGCCAGTAATTGCTGCGTTTCCCGCAGGCAGGCTTGCTGGAGTTGAGGGGTTTGCTCGGTTTGCTCTAAAAGAGCTTCTACGGTTGCTGGCAACTGAGCTGGTGAGAGGTTTGGCTTTAGCTGAAACGTGCAGAGGGGCACGACTAACCGAGGGTCTAAATTAGGCGGCACTCCTGGAATAAGTTGCAACGAGCTGCACTGCAATAGATAGGCTACTCTCCCAGCAATGATGGGCAAGGCAGAGGTGCCAGCCCCATTAAAAGGCTGCCAAATCCAGTCCAAGTTTTCAGTCTGCTGTTGTTGATGCGTTAGGGAATAGTCTTTCAGGGTCTCCTCAATATCGGGCTGAGGTAATAACCCACCCAAACACCAGGCCGCTCGTCCCATGACCGTTTGCTGCTCGTGCCACAGTAAAGGAACCAGAGCATTCGCAGCATCCGGTGTGGCAATGGCATACAGATCGTCTAGCGCCTGCAAAATACCGTTTTGGGCTAGCTCGGCTAACCCTGGCACGGCTAGATCGCCCATCTGTACAATAGGCCGACTATCTTTGTACCAATCAATCAGCACCGTTGCGGCCTTGGGCAGGTTAGTTCTCGATAGGGCCTCAGCAGCAAAGGCTCGACGCAATTCTGAGGCTTGGGGGTCGAGCAGGGTGTCTTTTAGGAACGTAAACACGGCCTGGCCCCGTTCGCGATCATTAGCGGCGACAGCCCCAAAGGCGCGGGCCAGGGTGTCATCGGTTTGGGGTTGGTCTAGCCCTAGCTTAAAGTGCTCAATAATTTGGTTGGCCAGGGTTTGGTCTACCTGGCGGGCCTCGGCCAGGCATTCTAAGCCGGTAATGGGGTCTTGGCGATACACGGCCTCGACTAGGGATGAACTTTCGTTGGCTAAACTGCACCACAGCTTAACCACCTCTCGCCAGGCGGCTGGGTCTGCGGCAAAGCGGCTGACCAGATCAGTTTCTCGGTCGTTTAGGGCGGCGGCGGCAAAATATTCTTGAATGGTCAGGTGGGGAAATAGATAGCGCTCTCCTCCGTCAATTTTCATCAGTAGGCCGCTGCGTTCGGCAATCTCATCCAGAATGTCTTTGGCTTTTTTTTCGGAAATATCCAGGCTAGGTAAGACTTGTCTAACCTGCTCGCGAACAACCTCGGCTTTAAGGCTGCGGCGATCTTGCAGGTCGGCACTGTAGTCTTGGGTGCAAAGGGCCAAGTGTTGTAACACCCGTCGTTTTTCGTTGGGTTCGTAGCGGTTGTGCTTGTTGTAGTCGTCGCCCTTATATTCCCGCTGTTCTAACAAAATGCCCGTAGATTTGTCGTAAAACTCGGCCCTGGAGCGGGGCAGCACAAAGGCCGGTTCGGTATAGAGATAGGCCATCAGGGTTAGCAGCAGGGGGTTGCGGGCCAGCTTTAGAATTAAAGGCCGTTCTCGTAGCGCCGCCATCATTTGGTTGATGGATTTTCTGGCCTGCTGCATTTCTGGCTCCCAGGCTCTAAGAAAGCGCCGCATTTGCTGATCGGTAAATTCCACCACCTCCAGCTTGCGATCTACGATGTCTGAAAACTCATCGTCATAGATGGCCGTGCGACAGGTAATTACCACCCGGCATTGCCTACATTTTGTCAACAGGTCGCGAATTACACTCACTACATGGGGGCGCACAGCGCTATTTACCTCATCTAGGCCATCCAGTAGCAGCATCAGCGTGCCTGAGTCCAATCCCTGACCCACGAGATCCTGCGCGTTGGGGAGCTGATTGCGGTCGAAGGTATCGACCAGCGCTTGCATGAGCTTGTCTTTGTTTAGGTCGCCATCGCTGAGGCGATATAGCTCTAGCAACACCACAGTAGGACGGTCAGGTAGGGCATCTAATTTACCCAACCCGTAGGCCCAGGCCAAATATTTCAGCAGCACGGACTTGCCCGAACCCGGTTCGCCAATTACCATCAGGCGGCGTTGGTCTGCTATGGCGTTTAAGGCATCGGTAGACTCATGCTTGGTGCCTATGTCACCTGAGCCGGGGTGCTCTCCTGGTCTGATGTCTGAAACTTTGAGCGGTACATAGACCTCGCTCATTTTCAGCGGGTCTCGGTTCTTGAGAAAGGGCATGGGCAGGTGCTGATAGTTCTCCACCAGCGCGGCCCGATACTTACGCAGCGCCACATTCCTATAGAGGCGCGTGCCCGAAAACTTTTGGTAAAACCAGGCGGCTATCGCCTTAACTCGGGCTTCAATCCAATTTTTGAGCAGTGTTACATAGGCCAACACTGCCGTAGAAAAGAGCGCCACTAACCAACCAGGATTGGGGAGAAATGGGTCTACTAGACCGGGCTTTTTGGCGGCTTGCTGGGCCGCGTACTCTTCCGCATAAAGATTGATCAATTCTGGATAGGTCAACCCAGCGGCCTGGGCTTCTTCGAGGTAAAGCTCCTTAATTTCTGCGTACTCAGGAGGGGCACTGTAAATGTCCAGACGTTGGGCTACATCTGCACGAATCCGTTCTTCTAACGCTTCGCGAGGAGATAAGGGTGAAGATTGGGAGTAGCTGGGCAAATAAGAACCACAGATGACTGAAAACGCCAGAGTCAGGGCAAACAGCTTAGCTAATCTCTGCTGGCCACATGCCTTACGCTCTTGGTTCATGGTTTAGCAATACTTCTGTAGGGGTGGGGCAGGTTCCTAATTGCTCTTGATTATGGCTGCACTGGGACTAGGTGAGCAAGAGCCCGTTTGTAAAGACCTCCGAGGTCTTGAAGACCTCGGAGGTCTTTACAAACGACGGCCAAAGATGCGGTTCAACGGACAGGAAAACTCAGGCAGCAGGGGCGAGGTCAGGGCATCCCTCGCCTGGAGGGTGACCACCAGGGTGAGTAAGGCATTATCGCGACGGTACACCTGCACCTGCCGTAGGGCGGTATCCACAATCCAGTATTCCTGCACTCCTTGTTGGGAGTATAGCTTGAGTTTGAGCTGGCGATCGCGCTGCTCGTTTTTTGCCCCTGGCGACAACACCTCTACCACCAACTCTGGTGCCCCGGTCAGATGTTCGGCCTCATCCAGCAGTTGGTTTAATCGTTCATTGCTGGCCCACACCACATCGGGGATAACGTTATCTTCCTCCGTAAAGATAAGCCCAGGGTTAATGGCCGCCTCACCCAAACCGCTAGCCTGGGACCAATCATCTAGGGCACCAAAAATACGTCCGGTTACTTTTTGATGACTCCATCGGGGGGCGCGGGTCACAATTAGCTCTCCATCAATAATTTCATAGCGTTTGCCATCCTCAGGAAATAGCTCCAGGTCAGCCGTAGTCCAGCGCACGCGATTAATAGCAGAAGTCATAGCAACAGCCCATAGAGGAACCTAGCTTTAACCATAGCAGCGCCACCCTATCTACAACATAGACGCACAGCGGATGATGATAGGCAAGCAATCCACGGCAAAAACAGTGTTTCTGCTGGGTTCTATGGTGGGGTGGTTGATAGTGGGGGCCGCTCTGATGTATCTGTTTCCCGCAATCGCTGATCGGTTGCTGGCCAGTGATCTCACCCATTTGTGGATGACGAATTTGACCCGCAGTGGCTATAATCCGACCTTAGGCTGGTTGGGGGGCGGTATGGCCCTGGGGCTAACGGCGGCGGCCAATGGATTGTGGTATTGGTTGGCTGAGCGCTCTTAGCACACTTCCGCCAGCCACTTTTGCAGCATGGGTACCACTGGGCAGGGAGTAGCGGGTTGAACGCTGTCCGGTTTGCTCCAGGTAAAAGGGGCTTGCTGGGCGGCAGACATCCACAGCAGGCGTTTGGCGCGGGTCATAGCCACGTAGAGGAGGCGATATTCTTCGGCGGCTTTGAGGCGTTTGGCCTGCTCCCAGGCGGTGATGATATCGGGGATGCGGGCGTGGTTACGATGGGCATGGGCGTAGGCGCGGATTTGGGCGCGGGCCACTTCGGCCAGGGTAAAGTCGCCGAGAAATTCTCCCTGGGGCGGCACCCAAAGCACACCGGGGATAGTTCTGTCGTGCAGGAAGGGCAGAAAGACCACGTCCCAATCCAAACCTTTGGCCTTGTGCATGGTGATGATGGTGAGCTGGCCAGGGCGAGTGTAGAGAGAGTCAGTGTCTTCAGTTTCCACGGCGGTAAAGCGCTCGGAGCCCACGATTTCCTGGAGCACGTCGATGGCGGCAGCCAGGGTATTCTCAGCGCGGATTTGCTGGCTGACGCGGGCAGCGAGTTTGTCGGCGGTGGCCAGTTCGCTCTGGGTGTAGCCCAGGGTCAGGCCAATGAAGGAAAACAGACTGTAGGGGGGGAGTTCCAGGCGAGATCGCAAGAGTCCAGCGCAGTAGCGGCGGGCTGTGCGGGCGGCTTCAGTATCGGGGGGCGCATCCAGGGGGCCAGGGTAGAGAAACTGCTCTGGAACGTTGGCCAGGGCATTGAGATCCTGGGTGGGAATTTTCTGACGATCCACCAGCACTCGCAGGGCCGCTTTCAGAGTGTCGGGGGAATGAGGCCGCTCGATAAAGCGCATCAGGGTGAGCATTTCTTCGGGCACCTGGGTCTGGCGATCCTGTTCGCCAACGTCGTAAATGCGCAGGCCCATAACGGGCAAATCTACCCCTACCTGGTCAGGATCGCGCAATAGACGGCCTATATACTGCCCCTGTCGGCCCTCCCGCACCAGAATGGCAAAGCTGGTGTCGGGATTTTCCTCAAACAGGTCGCGCACTCGCTGGGCAATGAGTTTGGCAGAGTCGGCAATGGTGGGCGGCGAGAGAATTTCTACCCCGGCTCCCAGGGGCTCTGGGTTGGCATTAGGCTGAGGATCATCAGCATCAACGGGATGGATAGCCTGCTCCCGGAAGGGGGTTTCAGGCCCGGCGACCCTGGCCTGGTTGACCCACAGCAGCATCCGGTTAGCCGCCTGCATCATCATCGCCGTGCTGCGGCCCGCCTGATCCATCGTCACCAGCCGATTTTGAAGACGGCAAGCCTCGCAGAATTGGTTAAAAAAGACCGGATCCGCCGGGGTAAAAGTAGAGTTGATGGCCTGGTTGGGGTCGCCTACTCGCACCAGGTTAGGCTCGCCAGCAGGCAGGTTGGGATCCGCGGCTAGCAGGGTGAGAAGCTGTGTCTGCAAAGGGGAAGAGTCCTGGGCTTCGTCCTCAAACACAGCAAACACGCGCGACTGCCAGAAGCGGCGATTTTCGGGTTCCTCCAGGGTTCTGAGCGCCGCCAGAATCATGTCGTCGTAGTCAATCCAACCCCGCTGCTGGAGGAGATTCTGGTAACGGTCGTAGAGTCCGGCGGCGATGGTCAGCACATCGTAGTTTTCCACATCGCCCGGTAGGGTCTGGTCTAAGGTTTGGGCCAGGGTTTGCAGGTCTTCAGGCATTAGCCCAGAGCTTTTGGCTTCGCGGATAACGGTATGGGCCAGGCCAGGCAGCACTTCTGTACGCAGAACCGACTGTCGCCGTAAGCCCTCGGTTTCTTCACCATCGAACTGGCGACCTTCAATCAACCGCTGATAGAGGGCTGGGTGAGCGACAATCCACTGTTCCACGCAGGCCCGAATCAGGCGATTGTTCTGGGCGGGGGAAACCAGAGTCAGGGTTTCCAGGCTGAGGTTGGAGAGTTCGGGATTGCGGGTGGCAATGGTGAGGGCCAACCCGTGCAGCGTAGATACGGTAAAGCTAGTCTGGGGCAGGCCCAGGCGGCGCAGATGCCCCCGCACCTTGGCCTTGAGGTTGGCCGCCGCCGATCGCGTAAACGTCACCAGTACCAGTTGGCGGTTGATGTGGAGCTGGTGGTGGGCAATGGCGATCGCCGCCGCCGCCGCCATCCCGGTGGACTTGCCCGACCCCGGCACCGCCGACACCGCCAGGCTGCCCCCCGACCAATCGGCCAGCGCCTGTTGACCCTGCCGCAAGCTGTCGTAGATTTCCTGTAGAATAACCTCTCGATCAAGCTGTGTGGCAACCGTCATTGGCTTGTCCTAATCTCTGTTTTACTAGGATAACGGCAGGTTTGCTGGGCAAGTCAGTGATTGGGTATTCTGGCTCAGGAGACTGGGGGCGATAACCTGACCTGCTTCTGGGGGAATTTCGATTTCCCCCAGGCCCCCACGACCAGGGCCGTTCCGCCGCCCTGGACCCAAC
>CAYUBC010000134.1:0-8391 GCA_964442885.1 uncultured bacterium
CTAAGCCCCCCATTGACCCCCAGCAAATGGTGTTGATGGATTATCGCGACGCCCATCTGTCACCGGCTGAGCAACAGCATCCCCCAACCTTTCTCTATGCGATGGATTTGGGTGATGGTGTGTATTTTGTGGAAGAAACCTCCCTGGCCCACCATCCGGCGCTGTCGATGGAAATCTTGAAACAGCGTTTATACCAACGGCTTGGCCATCATGGGGTAGATGTCAAGGAAATCCACCACGTTGAGAAGTGTTTATTTCCAATGAACCTGCCCCTGCCCGATTTGACGCAGCCAGTCGTGGGGTTTGGCGGTGCGGCTAGCATGGTGCATCCGGCTTCGGGGTATATGTTTGGGGCATTGCTGCGGCGGGGGCCAGTCCTGGCTGCGGCGATCGCCCAAAGTTTAAACAAAACCGACATAACATCAGCCCAGGCGGCTCAGGCGGCTTGGCAAGCCCTTTGGCCCAAGTCCAGACTGCGTAAGCACTACCTCTACTTGTTTGGGCTGGAAAACTTGATGGCCTTTGACTCCCCCCAGCTCAATCGGTTTTTTGAAGCCTTTTTTCAGCTGGAAACCGACGACTGGGCTGGTTTTCTGGCCGATGCGCTGTCGCTGCCTGAATTGATCCAGGCGATGCTGGGTTTATTTGGTCGGGCCTCAAACGATGTGCGCTGGGGGTTAATGCGCTCAGTGGCCAGTCACGGGGCACTGCTCCAGCGCAGCTTGCTGCTTTGAAGCAGACCCCGATGATGACTGCCCTGAATCTAAGACATCGCGTATAGTTAATAGTTATCAGATTCCCCTGTTCAGGTGGTTATTTAGGATGAATTATGCTGGCCCCTCCTCTGGGGGTAGCTTAGGCTTAACCTTAGCCCTTCTCACCCACCTAGCGACAAGGTTTGGAGCATTCGTGGGCAACCTGACTGTATTCCGGGAATCGCCAGGTCTTTTGCCAGGCCCGGATAGTTGATTTACTCTGGAGAACCTGTCCTATGGCTGAGTCACCCAATGTTCCAGCTACGCCTAGAATGCCCCCACCGCCGCCGCGCCCTGCTGCGCCACCAACCGCTCCGGTAGCTGGGGCAGTGGGGCATCGGCCACCAGCTCCACCGCCGATGCCTAAGTCAGCCGAGAGCGTCAAAATTGGCGGTAGCCCTACCCTGCAGCAAATTGTTCGAGAAGCGTTCGACCGTGGGTTTTCTGACATTCACTTAGGGGTGGGTGAAGTACCCCGGTTTCGAGACCGTGGTGAAATTTCCCCTACCGAATACCCGGTAACCGATGAAGAGACCTTCTACCGCTGGCTAGAGGAAATCCTCCGCCCCGACGAAATTCAAGAGTTCCGTCAAACTCTGGATTTTGATGGAGCCGCCCAGTACGACTTTACCCGCATCCGGATCAATATTTTTGATTCCCTGCGTGGCCCAGCCATGGTGCTGCGTTTAATTC
This sequence comes from uncultured bacterium, assembly GCA_964442885.1. Classification (GTDB taxonomy): domain Bacteria; phylum Cyanobacteriota; class Cyanobacteriia; order Phormidesmidales; family Phormidesmidaceae; genus Nodosilinea. Next base: position 1,449 of record CAYUBC010000134.1, read on the forward strand.
CCGTTAAAATTCTCAGCCTCGACCAACTGGGTTTTTCACCGGTCTTCCGGGACGTATGCCACTACCACAAGGGGTTGATTTTGATTACTGGCCCCACCGGTTCCGGTAAATCCACCACCCTGGCCGCGATGATTGACTACGTCAATTCAGAGATGCCTAAAAACATCATCACCATCGAAGACCCGGTTGAGTTTGTGCATACCAGTAAGCGCTCGTTGATTAAGCAGCGGGAAGTCGGCCTGAATACTCAAAAGTTTGACAATGCCCTGAAAGCCTCCCTACGGGAAGACCCTGACATCATCCTGGTGGGTGAAATGCGGGACAAGGAAACCGTCAACACCGCCCTCAAGGCCGCCCAAACTGGTCACCTGGTCATGGGCACTCTGCACACCAATAGTGCCGTTAAAACCGTTGAGCGGATTCTAAACCTCTATGAACCCGAGCAGCAGGCTCCTGTGCGGGTATCGTTGGCGGAGTCGTTAGTGGCTGTAATCGCCCAGGGGTTGTGCCGCACCACGGATGGGAAACGGGCTGCCTTCCACGATATTTTGATCAATACCGACGCCATCAAAGACTATATTTTGAGAGGACATCTGGATGAAGTGGAAGCCCTGATTCCAAAATGTACCTTTGACGGTATGTGTACGATGAATCAGTCCCTCTACGCGCTGTACGAATCAGGACGGATTACTGAGGAAACGGCCCTAGAAATGTCGCCAAAGCAAAACGAAATGGCCCAAATGCTCCGTGGACGTATTTAGCCAATCGCCCTTGACCGCGTCTACTCAACCGGCCGTCGTCAGCTTTAAGGGGCTAGCCCTTCTTACTCCTGGCGGCGACTGCGTTTACTGCATTGACCCACACAAGCGCGAGCGCTGGCACCTTGACCTGTGCGCGGCGTTGCAGAGTGCCCTCTGCCTGGCTGAACCACCTTACTTTTTGCTGCCCTGCTATACCGCTACCGTAGACCGCTGGGTGGATGCCACCACCCAAAAGCTGATGACCGTTGCCGAGGCCTATCCACGGGCTTTGCCGTTTCAGCCGCTGCTCAATGCCCTTTTCAACATCCCAGATTTGCAGTGGCAGCCCAACTATACCCATCCTGAAAACTGCTCAGTTTGGGTTATCGAGTCCTACCGACGGCTATTTCCACAACTCTGGGAATGCCACGATTTAATTATGCCAGTGGGCCCTAAAGACTCTCCGCCACCTCCATTGCCAGAGGTCAGGAGCCTGAACCCTAAGGGCACAGAGAGCCAACCATCCCCACTGCCTTACCTATTCAAGCTATTTGTGAGCGGGGCCGATACCCTGGCGACCGAACAAATGCTGCGAGTTTTGCACAACACCCTTGAGCTGGCCCTGCCCGGTGCCTACACCCTACAGCTGATTGATGTTTCAAAACATCCCGATGCCGCTGAGGCTGAGCACATTACCGCTACCCCTACCCTGGTTCAAGTATCTCCGCCCCCAACGCGGCGGATCGTTGGACGCCTACCCAACCCAAGCCAGATTAGAGAACTCCTGGGACAACACTAACGCAATGGTTATCTCAAGTTATCCAGCCAACCGTTGCCAAAGACGGGAGATTTCAGCCAGCAAAACCTGAACATTCTGGGTAAAGGCTCGATGCTCGGCAGCATTGGCAGCTAAAGCCTGGTCGAAGCGATGGCGATCGGCCTGGGCCTCAGCGAGAAAAGCATCAAAGCGTTGGTTGGTTTCCTGGCGATTTTGCTCAGAGCGCTGGCGATCAGCCTGGGCCTCAGCGAGAAAAGCATCAAAGCGTTGGTTGGTTTCCTGGCGATTTTGCTCAGAGCGCTGGCAATCAGCCTGAGCCTCAGCGAGAAAAGCATCAAAGCGTTGCTGAGTTTCTTGCCGGTTCTGCTCAAAGCGTTGGCGATCAGCCTGGGCCTCAGCGAGAAAAGCATCAAAGCGTTGCTGAGTTTCTTGCCGGTTCTGCTCAAAGCGTTGGCGGTCGGCCCGGGAATCGGCTAAAAATACCTCAAAGCGCTGATCCGTTTCTTGTTGCTGCTGCCCTAGGTCGGCGATCATGGCTACCGTGTCGGCAATGGCCGCCTCCAGCCGTTGATCGGCACTGGTGGCCACTGCCATGAAGGTATTTTCAGCGTCAACTGTGCGGTTGGCCCATGCTTCAATGGCGCGGGCATTGCTATCGGCAATGGCCCTGGTTTCTTGCAGCCCAGCCCTAATTTCAGCCATTTCCTGGTTGTGGATGTCTCGCATTTCAGCCATCTCCTGGCTGTGGGTAGCGCGCATCTCAGTCATTTCCTCCCGATGGACGGCGCGCATTTCAGCCATCTCCTGGCTGTGCTGGGCGGCTGACGCTTCTAGCAGAGCTTCAATGCGGTCTAGGCGGTCGTTGCTTGATGTCATAGGGATGCCTTCAGCAGCAAATTCATTATCGCTTAAGGAGCTTTAGGGTGAATATGCCCTGACTAAAGCCCAGGGCAACGCCATCGGGTCAGGGTGGATAACTATCATCCGTCATAGGGTTCTCTGGTAGGGCGCTGTCGCCGACAATACTGCACCAGTCCCACAAACAAGGCCAGGCCAACCGCATACTTTAAGCCATTGGGAATCCAGGTTTGCGGTGAGAAGAACCCCTCGATCACGCCAGCGATGACTAGCATGGGGATGATCCCATAAAGTAGCTGCACGGCCTGAAGCCCGTAGATTCGCAGCGCATCGGCTCGCCGATAGCCCCCCGGTAGCAAAATGCCTCTGGCCAGGAGTAACCCAGCCCCCCCAGCCATGGCAATGGCGGGTAGCTCTAGCGCTCCATGGGGAGAGACAAAGGCCCAGAGGTCATAGGCCAGATTGGCCTGGGCCGCCAACACGCCGACGCAACCAATCATGATGCCGTTAAAAACCAACAGATAGACCGTAAAGACTCCGGGTGGCGTAATGAGGGGCACCGCTGGCATGAACATAGTCACGCCCCCTGTAATCGCCCGCAGCGACACCAGGATGTTGTTAATCATGATGCGGCTAGAGGCCACGGGTTCTAGCCCAATAATGGAGACTGTCCAGAGTTCCTGGCTAGTTTTAACGGATTCCACAAAGTCTTGCCCTAGCACCAGGGTCATAAACGCTGGATCGCTCCAGGCAAACCACCAGCCCACCAGGCCACCCACACCAAATAAAAGCGTGGCGATAGCAATATAGACCCAGGTTTGCTGCACGGTTTCTGGAAAGCCGTAGCGGCAAAAATCCCACAGAGCTTGCCATTCTTGCCGTCGCGACCCCTGGTAAACCTGGCTATAGCCGCGACTGGTCAAGCGTTGCAGGTCTTGCACCACGGCTGGGCCAAGGGCGTGGCTTTTGGCCCTGGCCAGGTCTGCGGATGCCGCCCGGTAAAGGCTGGCCATCTGGCGCACCTGCTCCCCAGAGAGAGACTTCAAACCCCGGCGTTCGGCCTGCTGAAGCAGCCCATCCAACTGCCGCCAACTGGCTTCGCGACGAGCCATCCAACGCTGAACATTCATGAAGTAAATCGGGAAAAACGAGGAGTCTGCCTGAAGTGTAGGCTAATCTCGGAGGTTGAGGCCACCCCAACTGCTCAGGAGCACTTTTCCATGAATCCCTCTGCTAGCCCAGGTAACCAGCTTGGCCCGCTTAACCCTGGCGATGTCGTTAGCGCAGCGCTAAAGCTCTATCGCGATCGCTTCAAGCCCTATCTCCAACTCTCCGCCCTGGCTACCCTGTGGTTATTTGGCGGTTTGGTGGGCTTAGGCCTGGTGGTGGGGCTTTTCGTTGGGATTTTTAGTGTGCTGGGTGGCCAGCTGATGGCCATCTTTGGCGGCCTGATTGGTTTTGTTCTGGGCTTCTGGCCGATGCTCTACGGTTCGGCTAAATACTACCTTCTTTCGGCGGCGATTGGTCGCCTGTCCTTTGGCGACCTGGTGAGCCAGCCTGAGACCACCCTGGAGGCCAGACAGCGCCTAGCGCCTAAGCTGGGGCAATTTCTGTTGATGGGGTTTCTCCTGTTTTTGGTATACATGGCAGCCTATCTGGTGGCCATGCTGGCCGCTCTTATTTCTGGTGGTGCCGTGGGCCTGGTAACCGCCGGGGTATTGTCAGCTCTAATTAATGAGCCGTTGGGTGGGGTATTTGGGGTTGGGTTGGGAAGCATCCTGGGCCTTGGCGTATTTCTGCTGATGCTATTGTGGATTTTTGCCCGCATCTTTATCGCTGAGGTGGTGCTGGCCATTGAACCTAACCAGGATGCCAGCCGCAGCCTGAGCCGCAGTTGGGAACTCACCCAAACCGCTAACTGGCGGATTCAACTTGTATTTCTAGCCACGTTTCTAATCCAGTTGCCGATTATTTTGGTGACTAACTATCTGCCAAGCCTGCTGATACCCTTTTGGGCTGATAACTCCGTCCTGTTTGGCATCAGCCAGGCCCTCAGCATCCTTTTGAGTCTGCTAGGAAGTGTCCTTGTTTTACCGCTATGGCAGGCGGTTAAGGGGGTGCTCTATTACGATTTGCGGAGTCGCCGAGAAGGGCTAGATTTAGAACTGCGCCATCAACCCGACAATGGCCTAGCCTGAAGCAACAGCGCGTATACCTTCTTGCTGAACTGGTTTCATGACCCTGTTTAAGACTGTTACCATTCGTACCCCCGAAAGCATTGAGCTAGATTTTGTGCTGGCCGGCATTGGCAGCCGAGCTGTGGCCCTGGTGATTGACTACACCTGCCTAGGGCTAGGGCTGCTGGGGTTGACCGTGTTCTACACCTTTTTGCTGGTGCAGGTGCTGTCGATGGAGTCAGTGTTGTCGGTAGATAGCAACATCGTGCAGCTGTGGATTACTAGCATTTTTTCGGTGCTGGCCTTTGCTCTGTACGTTGGCTATTTTGTGCTGTTTGAAACCCTCTGGTTTGGCCAAACTCCTGGCAAGCGCTACACCAAAATTCGCGTCATTCGCGATGATGGTCAGCCCGCCCGGTTGATGCAGGCCACCCTGCGATCGCTGCTGCGTCCCGTAGACGATATTCTGTTCATTGGCTTTTTCAGTATTCTCCTGAGCCCGCGAGAGAAGCGCCTGGGCGACTGGCTGGCCGGCACCCTGGTGGTGCAGAGCGACCCCAACACCAAAGGCCAAATTCAGATCGCCGAACGCTCCCAGGCCATTGGCAAAGATTTCCTGGGGTTGGCTGACCTGACCAAACTTAGCCCCGATGACCTGGCTACCATTCGCGAGTTTTTGCAGCGGCGATCGACCATGAACCCCAAGGCCAAGGGACAAATTAGCGATCACCTGGCCCACCGCTACCGCGACCAGATTGGGCTAGAACGATTGCCCACAGATATGACCACTGATACCTTCTTAGAAGCGGTGTACTGGGCCTATCAGCAGCGGCCCGAAGGCGACAAGGTCTGACCTATGAATTCTCTAATGGTTTCGCTGCTACCCTTTCTGCTGGGTAGTGCACTGATACCGGCGCAAATTATCGTTAACCTATTGTTGTTGCAGAGCCATCCGCAGGGGCTATTGAAAGCCCTTGCCTACGTTACCGGCCTTACCCTCACCCGTTTGCTGCAAGGTCTGGCGTTTGCTTTGGTGATTGGAGAAACAGTAGCTGAGCAAGCAGGGCCGCAAGGCAAAGGGCCAGTAGTCTCCATACTTATGCTAGTGCTGGGTATAGTGCTGCTAATTACCGCCTATAGAAAATGGCACCACCAACCGGATCCTGATGATCCACCCCCCAAATGGCTCAGCTTAATTGACAGCATCACGCCCCTAAGAGCCCTGGGCATTGGCCTGGGCCTACCGCTAATTTCCGTTAAGTTGTGGGTATTTACCCTCAGCGCCCTGGCCACCATTGCTGGGGTACAGTTGGGGTTTCAAACCGGGGCAGTGGTCTATCTAGTCTTCGTCGGCCTGGCGCAAATTCCGTTGTTTTTGCCTATTTTGCTGCGTTTAGTCCTCCCTGGTCGCTCTAGGGCTTGGCTGGAATCCTTAGCCAACTGGCTGACCACCCATAACCGCTCGATTGTAGTGGTCGTTTCTCTTGTCTTTGGTCTAATTTTTATGCAATCCGGCATCAGCGGTTTGCGTTCCTGATAATTGCCCTCCCACTTCCCGCCTTCCTCCTCAGCTTCTGGAAATCATTCCGTACCTTTACCAATCCTTTATGATTCCCTGATAAGTTGCTGAATGGTGTTGAATCGGACGCTTTCAGGGATAGGTTATGCCCTGAAAAGACTGTTGAATCAACCTGTTATCAGCTCTTTAACCTGATAGGAGATAGATCATGGGTTTTTTAGGTAAGCTCTTCGGTAAGAAGGAAGAAGATAAAGCCAAAGCCGCTCCCAAGTTTGACGTTAAGCAAGCCGCTGCCGCCGCCAAAATTGACCCCGCTAAGGTGGGCTTGGATGGCCAGTTTGACGAGAGTGGTCTGGCTAAGCGAGTGGCCAAGGCCCTCGACGATGCCAACATTTCCGATACTGTGGGTCTGTGGGTTGCCCAAACCGGCTCTACTGTGGTGCTCAAGTACAACCCCGACGCCCAGGGTGTTTTAGAGCAGGCCAAGCAAGTGGCTATGTCTGTGGATGGCGCTACTGCCGTAACCACCCAGCCTAATTCGTAGAGCTGTCTCACCGCTAGAGATTAGCCCTCAGGCTCTAGGGTTCGCTCAGAATCCTGGATATAGGGTTTAGCTCTCATCCCCTCAGTCCTCCTCTCCCTTTTTCGGGAGAGAGGGACGCCAGAAAGAACTTTTCAGCCTGTTGATGGCCCTCACGTTACGATTACGGGGCCAACCAGACGAGTCACCGTCGGCGGGGATACCCCAGTGGTGAAGCAATATTTCACCAGCAGTATCCAGTTGCGCTACCCAACCTGCCGCTGAGGGGGTGCATTGCTGTCGCGGATGCACCCTACGAAAAACATGAAAACGTAACATTTTTTACTTGCA
>CAYUBC010000135.1:0-4520 GCA_964442885.1 uncultured bacterium
CCAGGTCGTACATGCTCGTGACGACGCTCGGGTCGGGCACCAGGTCGGTGTTGAGCTGCTGCACCTGGGTATAGAGGCGGGCTTGCTTAATGGCGCTACCGACCTGAGTGGCAACCTCCCGCACCGTTTCAATTTCCCAGTTATTCCAGTGGCGGGGACGGCTGCGGTTGAGGGCACAAACTAGCCCGTACAGCACCTCTCCCTGAACAATCGGCATAATCAAACAGGCTTTGACCTGCGCCTGGTTAAGCTTATCCAGATAGGGTTTAGGCAAACGGGCGGTGCGGCGGTCGTCAATCACCTGCATTTCGCCCTGGCGGTAGCGGGGCAGGTCTTCGGCAATAAAACTCAGGGTTTCCAGAGAACTGCCCAACAGCGATGGCATATTTTGCCCGGCTGACTCGGCTACCACGCCTGTATAGTCAGGGTCAAAGCTATAGAACAGCACCCACTCAACTTTGAGAAAACGGCGCACCTCGTTGACGGTAGTTTGCAGCAATTCCTCAGGATTGATGGATTGCAGCAGGTGTTGGGCGATCGCCCCCAGCAGCCGTTCTCGCTCAGCCTGTCGGTGCAAGGTTTGCTCAACCTGCTGCTGCGTGGTGATATCTCGCAGGGTAACCATCAGCAGAGGAGCCCCGACCGTTATCGGCAACCGGGTCACATGGGCCACCACGGTGCGCGAAGAACCAGACGGGTCAACCCAGGTAACCTGATGCTCACAGTCCTGACCGCTGGCTAAAACCGACTGCTCAACCCGCTCAAAAGCCTGGGCCACAGCCGACGGAAAAATATCCACCTCAGATTTACCCACCAGGCCAGGTGCAGGATATCCCAACACATCACCGTAGGCCTGGTTAAGAAATAACCAGCGATGCTGCTGATCCTTAAGGCATAAAGGAGCGGCAACGGCATTAAGCAGTGGCTCTAGACCTTCTGGCAGAGAAACCTCAGCCTGACCTGCTCCTTCCGCCGCGAAAGATACAGCCATTGAGGAGTCGGTAGCCAAGGAGTTAGTAGGTTTCATCGCGGGTTAAATTGAGGGGCTAAGCAACGCTAACCGACGCACCCACACCTGATTAAATACACCGTATCGTACCCTCAATCTGGGAAATTGAGTAGTTTTACTGAGGCAGCGGAGGCATCTCTAAGCTTAACTATGCCCTAAAAAAATAGAAACTAACCGGGTGGGAAGGCAGAGGGCAGAACAGGAACGGCGGAATAGGAACGGCAGAATAGGGAAGGAGCGAGTCCTGGTTGCTAAGGAACGCAGATCCTTTAACATGACATTCTTGTAGGTCAGGCAAGATGCCTGACGGTGGACAGCCAGGACAGCTATGCCATGTTATTTAGTTTGCGTTCCTAAAGGCACGAATAGTACCAGGCTTCGGAAATTTGGGATCCACGCACCACAGCATCAGGTTCATGGACTTTCTTAACCGGTTTGCTATGACCGGTTTGCTATGACCGGTTTGCTGTTCTATGCCTGACCCTTAAGTTTAAGGAGCATCCTGGCAAGCAGGGTGAATTCCCCCCTGCTGGCAGATATAGGCAAGCTGATCCGCTTGCAAGTCTAGCGCCTTTGAGAAATCTACCCCGGCTAAGCTGAGGGCGGTAGCGTCGTCGGGCGTAGTGGTGATGAAGCCGCCTACCTGGGGGGATTGATTGTCAAAAAAGCTAGCCCCAGCCAAACTAGCACCTGCCAGGTTAACCCCGGTTAGTACGGCCCCTTGCAGGTTGGCGTTTTGCAGGTTAGCGCCGGTCAAGTTGGCCTGACTGAGGTTAGCCTGGGCCAGTTGGCTGCCGTTCAGGTTGGCTCCGGTCAAGTTAGCCCGTTCTAGGCTGGCCCCGGTCAGATCGGTGTCGGTGAGGTCGGCCTGGGTTAAATTCGCCTGTGCCAAACTTGCCCCAGCCAGCACAGCCTGGGCCAGACGCGCCTCAGTAAAGTGGGCGTGGTTGAGATGGGCGCTGGTTAAATCGGCCCCGACGAGACTGGTTCTTTGAAAACGCCCGTGGTTTACCTCAGCGGCAATGAACCAGGCGCTGCTGGCGTTGGCTCCTGAAAAGTCAGCGTAGTCGGCCTGGGCATTGCTCAGGTTAGCCCGCAGCAGGCTGGTATTGGTGAGGATGGCCTGTCTGAGCTGGGCCGCGACTAGGCTGGCTGCGGTTAGGTCTGAGCCGCTGAAGTCGGTAATCCAGTCATCAAGAGTATCCGGGCGACCATCCGCCCCTGGGTCAAAAAAGATAGCTTTGCGAAACCGTGCCCCAGAGAGGGCCGCATTACGCCACACCAGCCCAGCTAGATGCTGCTGTTCAAGCACCAGCGTAAAGGCATCCGGACTGTCGATAACCTGGCTCAGGTTGGTGCCGCTTAAATCCATCCCGTTTAAGCGGCCGCTGTGTAATACCAGAATTTTAGCCAGGGTGCGCTTGATGGTACGCTGCCGGAGCTGCGGAATGAGCCGCTGCTCCGGTGGTAGAGCCAGAACATCGTTAGCCAGGGCCAGGTTCAATCGCTGTAACGGAGGAATCGCGGGCGGCCCCAGCGTGACTAGGGCTTGCTGTAGGGTATCCAACAGGGCTGGGTCGCCGGTTTGGGCCAGTAAATCCACCAGCAGGGTGACGGCACGGGGGTCTTCGCTGCTGGCCAGGGCTAGGGCGGCGGCCTGCTGGTCGCTAAAAGTGGTGGCGTTGAGGCTGAGATTTTCCACCAGCGCTAAAAACAGCCGATCTCGCTGTTGTCCTATCGCCTCCGGTGAAGATGTTTGAGGAGGTTGGCGTAGCAGCACTCCCACCAGGCCAGCCAGCGCCAACACGCCAGCCAGCCCTCCCACACTGGACAGGGTGAGAGAACGCCACCAGGGGCGTGGCCGTTTGAGCCGGTCAGCCTCTTCTAGCGGCGAGAGCACCAGGGCCCTTAACCCACCCTCCTCATCGGTGAGGGTAAACAGCTGAGCCCGGTGAAACGGGAAACGACTGGCGGCCATCGTGGTGAGGGCCTGCGTCGTCTGGATTGGCTCTGATCTGGGCTCTACTCTGGGCTCTGGCTGATGCTCGGGTTGATGCTTACGGGGCAACTGCCCACCGCGCAGTAGAAGGACGCGGGTACCGGCCAAATAGTCATGCCAGGCGCGCCCTGAACGGTTGGTTAGCCCGGTAGCCCCCAGCAGCAATCCACTGGCCAGGCTCAATCCAGCCAAGGTCGATAGCGTTGGGAAAGCCCCAATCCCTAACCACACGACATAGGCCATCCCTAACGGTAAACCCAAGCGCCCAATCCCCTCCCGTAAACCCACAGTCAGATATCCGGGCAAAGTGTTATCCACCGTAACCACCTGAAGCCCTAACCAGGTCTTCGGCCAGGTTTTGCCGGTTTTCGCCAAGCTATGGCCCTGGACACCGACCAGGGCCACTGGCAGCACCAGGGCGCTAAACCAAAGCAGATTCGTTAGCCGGGGCACCTCCGTTACCCGTTGACGGGGCGATCGCCCCAAAGGCCGAGCCACCGCCTCCTGAACCAGACTGGATATTGGATTTAACGGCACGGGTTGCGCCTTAGACTGCTGCCGAATGGCTTCTCCTATGCCCCAGGGCAACGCCACACTGCCAGCGAGTAGGCTAACCTCTAGCCCCCAGGCCAATAGTCGCCGTAGCGCCAAGCTATGGCGGGCCGAGAGTATGCCTCCCATTCTAGTGGTCGATACCTGAGTATCAATGGACTGATGGGACGACGGGAGGGCCATAGGCAAGAGCGCGGCAAAGGTGCCTTTGTTTTAGCATTCCACAGCGGTTATGAGCACAGATTTTACTGGCTGTAGCTTCAAATCATGGGGCATTTTGAAAACTGTCATAGCGACTGTCACAGCTACGCAAGCCCTTCCTAAGATAGAGACAAGTAAAAGGACTGCGTATGGAGCATTCCAGTACGTTCGCCAATGGAGTAGTTTATCTAGCCTGGCGATGTGGCCAACTGTCGCACTACCCACTTAGCTCCTTTTATTTTCTTGTCTCAGGCCCAGGAGGCCCTGTGCTATGAAATCCTTAATGCAAAACCTAACCTTCTCTACGGTTGCAGCTACTCTCATGTTGGCCAGTGGGGCCGCCTACGCTCAGCCCGTGGCCCAAACGCCGCTAGCTCAACCGGCGCAGGCTAGCGGCTCGGTGAATCCCAGTCGTCCATCGGCCTGTGGCTTTTTAGCCGACGGCGCGGTCCAGGTATTGCAGGTTAATGAGGATTTTGCCTCGGTTGACATTGCGGTGAGTGGCAGCAGCGGCCTGACGCTGTTTATTGAAGGGCCTAACGGATTTACCGAGTGCCACACAACCAGCGGTGCCACCGGTACTCTTAATGCCCCTGGTCTGTTGAATCAAGGGAGCTACTCCTTTTACATCGGCAATGCCAGCTCCTCAGTGCCCACCAATTACACCTTGACCATTAGCCAGAACTAGTGCTCTGAGGCGGAAATAACTCGCCTATTGGCTAAAGTGAGAGCCCTTGTGGCGCAAGGAATTCTCCTTCT
>CAYUBC010000135.1:4530-8370 GCA_964442885.1 uncultured bacterium
AGCACTAGTACCGCTACGCGGAGTTCAAAATGCAAGGCGAAGAATCCTTAGGTCATCAGTGTTTCAAGCTTTTTGAACGGCAGGCTTATTTCTGTCGTAGTTTACCAGGCTATAGGGAAGTGGGCTTGGAACATAGCACGAAGCCCGCTCTTGAAGCGAACTTACTCTGGGTTATGCCAGCCGCCTTCTTCGCCGGTGGGTAGATTGGGAACAGAATCGACCGTGATATCTACGGCTGTGACATCGATTGTGCCCTCTTCTGTTAAGCGTTGAAAGCCATTAGCTCCAGCTTGTAGCGGTGTACCACAGCTGGGGCAGAGGGTTTCTGCACCCCTGATGCCAGTCAAGGGCGCACTGCAAACCGGGCAGTTAGCCTGGACTAAATTGCGCCTCAACCAAAACCGCAGCCCCACAAAGATCAACACAGGGGCCAGCATAATCAACAACACCAGCACCGCCAGGGATTTGACCAGCCAGCCCAGGCCCACGGCTCCTAACAGCCAGATCCCCCCCAGCAGTACCAGCCAACAGCCAATACCCGATAAGTTGAACTGAAATTGCCTAAATTCGGGCTGATTCACGGCAGAAGCTCTCAATTATGAAGATTGATTGGCAAGGACACCCTAAATCCTATCGCCCTAAGTCCCATCGGTAGAGGTGGCGTAGTCTTAGCATACTCAAGACTTGGTTGCCTTGTGCCCAGATCAAGCTTCATTGCATTGTAGCGCTGCTGCTACCAAGTACCAGGGGCGCGGAGGGCGTCAGCGCTGCGCCCAGGCGCTCTGCTAGGGCATTCGGGCTAAAGTGGGCTAGGGTTTCGGCCCGCAGCCAGTCACCATTGCAGCGGCGATCCTGCCCCTGCAACAGGTCGATACAAGCGGTGGCTACGGCCTCAGGATCGCGGTGCGGCACGCGCCAGCCCAGACGACCATCCTGTAGGGGATCCGCAGAACCATCCTGATCGCCAGATACAACGGGCACACCGCAGGCTAACGCTTCCAAATACACAATGCCAAACCCTTCTTGGGATGGCATCACGTAGGCGTCGGCCAGCCGATAATGGGCGACCAGTTCAGCCGTCGGCACAAACCCGGCAAAAATCACCCGCTCGCTCACTCCCAGTTCGGCAGCCAGCGCCGCGAGCCGGGGCTGGTCATCGCCTCGGCCAATCACCAAATACTTCACGGTGGGCACCGCAGCGGCAATCCGAGGCAGGGCCCGAATCGTCACATCCACCCCTTTGTAAATATCTCCCGACCAGAGTCTGGCGACGGTCATCAACACCCGGCAACCGTTGAGGCCATAGGTTGTTAGCAGGGCTGGATCGGCAGAGCCAGGATGAAACAAGGCTCCGTCCACTACGCAGGGCATCATCAGCACCTGTTCAGGTTCAGGGTTGAGGGAGTTAGCCGCACAGGCGCGATCGCGGCTGTAGCGGCTAATTGCCCAAATTTGCTCGGCCCCCCGCAGCGATCGCTGCAGCCGAGGGGCCAGGGGGAACCAGACCTCTTTACCGTAGGTCATGACGTGATAGGGGATGCCAAACCAGCGGCAGAGGGGAGCGACCAGGGGCAGCAGCAAAACATGACCACAGACCACGGCTTGGGGACGACAACGACTGAGATAACGCCACAGCGCCCACAGCAACCGCAGCCGCCCCACTGGAGGGGAAGGGGAGGCCAGGTAGTGAAAGGTCATCGATGGGGTTTCCCGGAGTGGCCCGTCGGTGGAAGCGTCCCTGAGCAAGAACACATCGGCGGGGGGCAGCGTGGGCTGCTGCCGGTAGGCTGCCAGCACATCCTTAACGTAGGATTGAATACCGCCTTCGCAGGAGAAAATTTCTAAAAAGACAAAGGCGTAGGGGCCTACTCTAGAAGGCGTTACCGCAGCAGTAGCAGGAGGAGAAGGGGGAAAAACCATAGCTAGGGAAGGTTAACCAGCAAGAGAGTTTGCTTCCTCAAGGCTACCCATAACTCTTCTAGGGGCTGCGATCCGCTGTTTTCTCTCCCAAACAGCCTACTTACCCTCCTTAAGCCTCAGGCTGAGCAAGCCCCATACTTGACGATAGACAGGCAATTCCGCCCGTCCTGAAGGCGGTTGTAGGTAACGCGGTCAGCCAACCGCCGCAGCAAAAACCAGCCATAGCCACTATCGAGCAGTTCCCCGGGCTGCGGCTCAGGCAAAAGTTCCGGGTTGAAGGGATCTCCCTGATCCCAAATGCGAATTTCAACGTGGTCATTCGCCAGGGCAAGATCAATATTAATGGCGGTATCGGGTGGCAAATGGGCGTGGGCGTGACGCACGGCGTTAGTAAAGCCCTCCGTAAGGGCTAAACCCAGCCGATCGGTATAGTTGTCAACCCAGGCAAAGTCTCCTTCCAGAGAGTAACAAACGTCTTTAAACCAGCGCTGCACCTGCGCCACCAGATCTAAGCGGCTCGTTACTCTGAGATGCTCTTGCCTCACTATATTGTCCATCTTGCCCTTTCCTGTGACGTGAGCTAAGCCAGCCTGCTAACCACACACCCAGAGTCAAAGCACTCACTGTGCCTTACTATACACTCTATTGTCAGTCTACCGAAAATTATTTAGCCAATAAAAAGACTTGCGTAAAACTACACAGTCCTACGCAAGTCATCAAATCTATTCAAGTTTAAACGCTATCTAGAACAGGCCCAGGGTCAAAGACTCCTGGATGGGGAAGGTAGCACCAATGCCCAGCCAGAGGGTAACCAGGGTACCAAACAGAAACATCGTAGTAGCCACGGGCCGACGGAAGGGATTTTGGAACTTGTTGATGTTTTCGATGAAGGGCACCAACATCAGCCCCAGGGGAATCGCCGTCATCGCCCCAATCCCCAACAACTTGTTAGGAACGATACGCAGAATCTGGAAGGTGGGATAGAGATACCACTCAGGCAGAATTTCCAGCGGGGTAGCGAAGGGGTCGGCGGGCTCACCTACCATAGCAGGATCAAGCACAGCCAGACCCACACAGCAGGCAATGGTGCCTAGAATTACCACTGGAAAAATATAGAGCAGGTCGTTGGGCCAGGCCGGTTCGCCATAGTAGTTATGACCCATGCCCTGCTTGAGCATCTCTCTCAACTTAGGATCGCTCAGATCCGGCTTCTTAAGGGTTGCCATGCAAATGTTCTCCTCTTAACAGATTTGACTGGGCCTAGCCCAAGCCATGATGAGTACTAAACCGATAGCCAGGGCTACTAGGCCCCAAGCCAAACCTCAAACGCTTCACCAAAACCTTAGAGAAATCGCTTACAACGGGCCAGAAATGCCCTGCTTGCGAATCATCAGGAAGTGAAGCAGCATAAATACAGCAATTGCCCAGGGCAGCACAAAGGTATGAAGGCTGTAGAAACGAGTCAGGGTAGCCTGACCCACGGCCTCACCACCGCGCATAAGCTCAACCACGGTAGAGCCCACAACAGGGATAGCACCAGGTACACCGGATACAATCTTCACGGCCCAGTATCCTACCTGATCCCAGGGCAAAGAGTAGCCGGTTACACCAAAGGTGACCGTAATCACAGCTAGCACTACGCCGGTTACCCAGGTTAGCTCACGGGGCTTCTTGAAGCCGCCAGTCAGATACACTCGGAAAACGTGAAGAATCA
Organism: uncultured bacterium; assembly: GCA_964442885.1. Classification (GTDB taxonomy): domain Bacteria; phylum Cyanobacteriota; class Cyanobacteriia; order Phormidesmidales; family Phormidesmidaceae; genus Nodosilinea. Next base: position 8,165 of record CAYUBC010000135.1, read on the forward strand.
TCATCAGCACCATCATGCTGGCAGACCAGCGGTGGACAGAACGAATCAACCAACCAAAGTTGACGTCCGTCATCAGGTACTGAACAGAGTTAAAGGCTTCCGTAACCGTGGGTTTGTAGTAAAACGTCATGGCAAACCCAGTGGCAAACTGGATCAGGAAGCAGGTCAGGGTAATGCCACCCAGGCAGTAGAAAATGTTGACGTGG
>CAYUBC010000136.1:0-8359 GCA_964442885.1 uncultured bacterium
CTCGCTGGGGGTGGCGTGGGAGCCTTCCTGATCGCCGTATAGTTCCTTCGCCAGGGTGTAGACCGAGCGGCACATATACCAATTGGCCACGGCACAACGGATCCGGCTGGCTTGAGGCACCTGAGCTTCGGCTAGAGCGGCGTAGGTTTCGGCAAAGGCGGCCTTCAGGGTCGCAATGTTGCCACCGTGGCCATTGATGAAAAAGAAGCGCGTAAACCCATAGCGAGCCAGGGGTTTGACATAATCCTGCACCAGGGCAATCAGGGTACTAGGGCGCAGGGTCATGCTGCCCGGAAAGGCAGTGTGATGTAGCGCCATACCAACATTAATAGTAGGGCCAACCAGGGCATTGGCCGCTTCGCCTACACCCTTGGCAACGGCCTCTGCGCAGATTGCATCGGTGCCAATTAACCCCGTGGGGCCATGTTGCTCGGTTGAGCCAATGGGTAGAATAATGCCCGGCGACTGCGTTAGGTAAGTCTCAACTTCAGGCCAGGTGCAGAGGTGTAGCAGCATAGTGGGAAACAAGGGCAACGTTGGTTTTCACTATAGCGTTTTGTGCTGGACTGGCCAGCTCAGCCAGAACGGTAGCGTTGGCTACGTTGCTATGTTCGGCCTGCTGTTAAGAGAGAAGCAGACCAGCCTAAGCCGTGGGGCGAGCAGCTGGACTATGCTGGCTGGCTGGACGACAAGGTTATCCATGATGGTGCGCAGGCCGCTCTAAAGTGGGTGCGGGCTGAAGATGGTAAGGTACAAAGCTAAGGTTGCTAGAATCGTTAGTTACAGACGTCTAAGGGCCAGTGTTTAGGGCCACAGAGCGTTGACGTTACCTGTTTAGGAGACACGACTCATGCTACACCGCAAGATCTATCAACTCTGTTGTGATGGTCGAGAAGTGTGGATTTTTCTGCGGGATCAACAGCGTTGGATAGAGCGTGCGCGCATCCTAGATATTGAAGGCGATTTAATTACCCTCCGCTACGAAACGGAGGAAGACGATGAAATTTGCTCCTGGGAGGAGATGGTTCGCCTGGAAAGCATTGGTGCCGTTACTCAGCGCCTAGCCTCTGTACCTAGAGGCGATGTGGAAATTAACGTATCTGAGGATTGCCCCGAAACTGAGCAAATCAGCGATCCTTCCCCGGAAGCCAACGCCGACTGAAATCGGGGAGTAACGTTACTTCCTTCAGCCCCTAACCCAGTGCCGCATGCCAAGCGCTTGCTCAATCGGGAAATGGTCGGGCCTGTAGGGCAACCGACCTGGTCTTTGGGGGATGTATAGCTGGGCAGATGCACCCTACCGATGGGTTGTACCCTAAGGCCCATTGGGGTTGGAAAACGTATAGATGTAACCGCCGCCAGTGTGAGAACCGGGTGGCCTGGGCACCGAGAAGGGGGAAATGTCTGGCTGCGATCGCGGCACCTCAAAGGGGCTGGGTAACCCGGGGGATGGGGTCACTCCCGGTACGGTGACTCCCATACCAGGGGTTGGCACTGGCCTAGAGGGTGTTGCACCAAGGTTAAGGTCAAAGGGCGCAGGCTGAGGTAAGGCCGGTGCAGACAAACGGCTTGCATCGGCGGTCGGTTGGACAGGCAGGTTGGCGGGTACGGTATAGCCCGTTGTGCCCGGTGGCGGCGACATTTCTGGCGTCGTGCGAATAAAGCGTTGATTGACACCAGGAATCGTACCTTCTACCAGCCAGGGTGGCGGGGAAAGCCCTGGGGTAGAGGGAGCTGTACTGGGCCCAGGCTCAGAGGCTAGCGAGTCGGAAGACGATCCTTCCACCCTAGAAGGCTCTAGGGGGTTAGCCGTTGACCTGGGGGGAGCTGTCCCAGACTGAGTCAACGCCTGTTGAAGGGGACTCATAATAGCTTGGTCGGTAGCTGCTATCCCCCTAACCCCTGGCTCAGGCCCACGGCCAACCCCAGGAGAAGGTGTGCTGGCTGAGCCAGGGGACGCAATTTCCTGGTTAAAGGTTTGGCTAGCCTGAAACCGGGTGCGCTCAAGATAGGCGGCAAAGGGACTCTGGGAAGTGGCCGGAGTGGGCTGAAGGGGTACATTCTCAGGGCTTGTCTGAGCTTGCTCCAACGACTCCAGCAAATTGGCGGCCCCTGGCGATCCCTCTGATGCTGAGCTTAGTGGGGCCAGGGTATCCGCAGTTAGCGGCTGGAGCTGATTTAGCAGCACGTTCAGGTTGTCGATTTCAGCCAGCTCCGCCAATTCCGCCTCAGACAAGTTGGCCAAACTAGAGGTTGGGTCTTGGCGAGGCGGCCCATCCCTGGCGGGTTCAAACAAACTCAGCCACTCCGGGTGGGTGCCATACTGATGGGCCACAACAGCCAGCAGCCCCAGCCCTAAGCCTGCCCCCCACAGCCAGGGACGGTTGAGTGCCCGCAGGCGCACTAACCAGGTGGTGACGGGGTTGGAGGGAAGAGTCATAATTATCGCCAGGGGCGTTGAAACAGCCTAACCAGTTCGCTGCTTAGAAGGGGCTGAGCGTTATGCCCAGAAAGCGATCTAGCAAGCGACGCCGCCAGACCAAGCGCAGTACCGCTGCCCATAGTATAGCAAGGCCAACAATGCCAGCATATTCATGGGATTGGAGCGGATACAGTTCAAAAAAGTTTCGCAACCCTGGCACGGCTAGAATCACCCCGTAGGCCAGCAGCATGACCACAGCCAGGATGGTAAAGCGCCAGTCTCGGCTGAGGGGCGCACCACCGACCCAGGTGCTAGTAGGAGGCTTCAGGAAGGGTAACAGCAAGAGTCCGCCTAAGACCTGCATTGTAACCAGGGCGGATTCGGCAATGTTCTGGGCCCGAATCACCTGGGCACGGGTGATTTGGCGACCCACCTCCTCCAGGGGCAGTTGACCACTGAGCCAGGCTAAAATTGGCCCAATATTCTCGGCCAGAAACAAGAGGTAAAGCAGAATACCCGTTAGAGATAGCGTGATGGTGGCCGGTAGCACAAAGTGGAGAAATGGGTCACCGTGGTCTACCTTGGAGGGCTTGGGCTTGGCCCAAAGGGTAACAAAGAACGGCGGAATCCCCACTGTAAAGAAGGTAACCAGGGTGCCGGTTTTGATGCCGATGGGAAAGGATAGTGTGATCATCCCAATGGCTACGATCATGGCGGAGAAGGCCAGGATGCGCACCAAAAATAGCTTGGTAATGTCGGCCACGCCGTTACGAATGCGCTGCCCCTCCAGAAAGATCTTCGGCAAAGCATTAAAGCTATCGTTGAGCAGCACAATATCTGCCACGCTGCGGGTGGCCTGGCTGCCACTTTCCATCGCCACCCCTACATTGGCCTGCTTTAGCGACAGCACATCATTGACGCCATCGCCCATCATCGCAACATAGTGGCTACGCCCCTGAAAGCTTTTGACCAATCGGGCCTTTTGTTCCGGGGTGATGCGGCCAAAAATAGTGTTCTCTGCCGCAGCCTGGTTAAAGGTTGCCTCGTCCATGTCGGCCAGCGCCTGACCCGAAACCGCCAGGATATCCTCTCCCAGCCCCGCCTGGGTAGCCAGGGCCGCCACCGTGGCAGGATTATCCCCGGAAATCACCTTTACCTGCACCCCAGCCTGCTGAAATTCCGCTAGGGTTTGATGCACACCCTCCCGTAGCTCATCGCCAAAGTACAGTACCGCCAGGGGCGTCAGGGGCGGCAGGACGGGATTGCCCTCGGCATCCTCCTGTTCGACAACGGTGGCGCTATGGGCAAAGAGCAGCACCCTTAACCCTTGGACGGCTCCACTATCTATAGAGGGTTGAAGCGTTGCGGCGGTGGAAGCTGGCAGAGCCCTGGCCAAAACCTCCGGGGCACCAAGGATGTACATCCCAGGACTATCTGCAAAGGCAATGCCGCTCCATTTATAGGCTGAGTTGAAGGGAATTTCCCGTTTAACCGTCCGCCGCGAACGGGGCTCAGCTTGAATCAGCGCATCGTTGGTTTTATTGCTGGCCGCGGCACTGGCCGCGTAGTCTCCCAGCAGGCGGCGGAGTTCGCTCTGGTCTGCGGCATCCAGGGGAATCACCGTTTGCAGAAAAATCCGGTTGGCAGTCAGCGTTCCGGTTTTGTCGATGCACATGATATCAACATTGCTGATCGACTCCACCGCATTGGCCTGTTGCACCAGGGCGCTCTGGTTAGCGATTTTGACTGCACCCAGCGCATAGGTCAGGGTAATCATAAAATAAAGCCCTACCGGCACCAGACCGACAATGACGACTAAATTCTGAATCCCCATGGTAAATGAGGCGATGCCTAGCAGCATCCTCAATAGGGTAATCAGACCCAGCAGAATGGCCACGCCCAGCAATAGCCGAATTAGCATGTTGATTTGCCGCTGGAGCGGCGTCAGCACCTTGCGAAATTGCCGAGCTTCAGCGGTCATTTTGCTGGCTAGACTCTCGCTGCCTACCTTGTTGGCCTCATAGCAGGCGGTACCACTGACACAAAAGCTGCCAGAGTAGAGGGTATCGCCCACCTGCTTAGCAACCAGGTCTGACTCGCCGGTCAGGAGGGATTCATCCACCCGAATTTCCTCAGCGCTGATCACCGGGCCGTCTACGGCAATCTGATCCCCCGGTCGCACCACCAGCAGATCGCCCACCACAATCTCATCGAGATCAACCCCCTGCTCTTGCCCCTCGCGAATCACCGTAGCCTTGGGACGAGTCAGCAGGGCAATGGCATCGAGCTTTCGCTTCGCTCTAATTTCCTGCACGATGTTGATGACAACATTGAGCAGCACAATGGAGGCTACCACAACCACATCGCTAACCCGCCCTAGGGAAAGCAGCACCAGGCTGAGAAAAAAGTACACCCAGTTAATGAACGTAAACAGGTTATCTCGAAAAATATCCCAATAGGTGCGGCTACTTTTTAGGGGACTATCGTTTCCCTGGCCAGTGGCACGGCGGTTGGCAACGTCTTGATGGCTAAGCCCGGTCAGGGAAGGAGACGTGGTTTGCATAGGTAAAGTTGGGTAAAGCAGCGATAATCAGTCGTTAATTCCGGATTTATTAGTAGCGCTAGTTTGGCTCCAGTCTAGGCCGTAGGAGGTACGCAGGAAACGGCTACTGAGCAGTGGTAATCTCTGCAGTGGTAATCTCTATGAGAATACGCCCACCTGGTTGGGCCAAACTTATCACAGCTAATGATGGTACGGCCCACGCCCCTGCAAATAGTTAACCAGGGCCAGGGCTAGCAAACCCACCAGGGCATAGACCAGCATCGCCATCAGATTATTGACATCAAAAATATGGGTGGCATTGGCACTGGTAGGGCTGATAAAAAGTGTGGCGAAGGGCTTCATAAACGGGGCTGACCAGTTATAAACAAATTGCGCAAAGGGGTTCTCAGGGTTAGCCCCTGTAAGCCTGAGAAAAAACCGCATCCCCAACAAAATCTGCAAGGCCCCCAGGAACAGAATAATGGTGTTACGAACCCAGGCAAATCTAGCCCGTCGCCTAGCGGCCTTTAAGCGCCGTTCCTCTTGCTTGAGACGGTAGGCTTCCTCCTGTCGCATGAGTTCCTGCCGCTGTTCAAAGTTGTCCTGACCATTCGGGATTTGATTCATCATCGTTCTCCTTTGTGCAGAAACGCCCATCTGCTAAAAGGCATGGTAAGGCATGACCGAAAATACCGGAAGCTTAGTCGGCTACTTCAGGCTGGAGGCCGGTCTTCAGACAAAAAATAGGCTACGGCTAGGAACACCTAATCCTGCGACTTGAAAACCAATAGTGCCGCCCTAGAAAACGACCGATTTAAGGTATGGGTGTACCGATGCGGAAATGTGCCACAGCTTAATAAATGATTTAGAAAAGTCCAGGTTTAGTCTAACCATATAGGCTAGAGATGCTGACAACCGCTAATCAAGCAACCCAGTAGTACGTTCTTATGCCTAGCACCCTGGCCGTTCTGGCCCATCCGACTCAGACTGAGCGCCTCATGGCCTGGCTAGCTCAAAATCAATCGGTTTTGACACACTTTCAGCTTTTCGCCCCAGCCGAAATCGCCACCCGCCTTCAGCAGGAGCGGGGGCGCGCTGGGATTAAGCTGATTTCGCTAGCCAGTTCTGAGGAGGGCAGCGATATCGTTTTGGCCGCCAAAATTTTGGCCGGGGAGCTAACCGGTGTGCTGTTTTTCGCTGACCCCCACGGGCTGGCCATCCATTCCCCGAGCTTTAGTTTATTGCTGAGAGCCTGTCAGTTGCGGGGCATTCCCATCGCCCTGAACGAAATGTCGGCGTCGCTGATGCTCCGGGGCTTCGGCAGCAGCCAGGTGGCTTACCTGATTTTTAACCCGGTAGCTGGGCAGGGGGACGCCAATGTCGAACTGACTACCATTCGGGAGATTCTAGAGCCGCAAATCTTAATCAACGTGATTATGACCCAGCCTGATGTTGACCCCGCCGACCAGGCCAGGGAAGTGGTCAGGGTGATTCAGTCCAAAGCTAACCACGACATGGGCCACAGTTTGATCATTGCCTCCGGCGGCGATGGCACCGTGTCGGCGGTGGCAGAGGCGACGATTGGCACGGGCATTCCGTTGGGCATTATCCCCCGTGGTACAGCCAATGCCTTTTCGGTGGGGTTGGGCATTCCCACCAACCTGCGAGCGGCCTGCACTACAATTCTGGCGGGCAATACCCACGTAGTAGACGCCGCCCGGTGTAACGATAGCCCCATGATATTGCTGGCCGGATTGGGCTTTGAGGCGGGGATGGTCAGCAAAGCCACCCGCGAACTCAAAAATGAACTGGGCAACCTGGCTTACCTGCTGGCGGGTGTTAAACAATTGGCCACCGCCCAACCATTTACCGCTACCGTTGAGTTTGACGGTCAGGTAACCCAGTTCACCACCACGGCCATTACTATTGCCAATGTGGCCCCATCCACCTCGGTGCTGGCCCAGGGGATGGGGGCGGTGATTCCCGATGATGGCCTGCTGGACGTCACTATTGCCACCAGCCAGACCCGAATTCAAAACCTGAAGGCGCTGGCCTCATTAACGGCCTCAGCTACGCGGGGTAACCCCAACCCACGAGAGGACATCCTGAGCTTTCGCACGTCTTATATAAAGGTAACAACCGATCCTCCCCAAACCCTGGTTATTGATGGCGAAGTGCTAGACGCCATCAACCCCGTTGAGTTTGCCTGCATCCCCAAGGGATTAACTGTCCTGGCTCCCTTACCCACCCTGTAGGCAACGTTACCCGTTGAAGCCTGGGGCATTATGGAACATAATTGGGCCTGACGCCGACAGTCAACCCAGCCCGTTTAGGTACGTTTAGGCCGCGATCGCCATGATTGAGTCATTGTTTTGTCCCTGCTGCACCCCAGCCCTGCTGCACACCCTAGCTCAATCCAATCTGGCGACTATGCCCCGGCAGGTGTTCTGGCTAGGCACCGGGGCTTTTGCTCAGGCCATTACTTTCGCATCTCAGCGAACTACTCCTAGCCCAGAGGAACCCCATAGACCTGCGGGCGAGCTTTGAGTTGGGCGATTTTGGGCACCTATCCAGCCCATTGCCGCTGCACCCATTGCCGTTGCAGCAGTATGACCCACATGGTCAGGATTTCACTGGTTTGCTTGTAGTGGGTAGGCCCAGCTCTCTTGCCAAGCGGGAGGAGTGATGAACTCCATGGGCTGATGGGTTCTGGGGTGGGGAAAGGCCAGACGAGAGGCATGGAGCCAGTAGCCCACATCCCCAGGCACCGGTACCTCATCGGATTCGGCAGGGGCTAGGGCGATGGGCCGTCCGCCCACGCCATACAACGGATCGCCCAGCAGCGGATACCCGGCTGCGGCCAGATGAATCCGAATTTGGTGGGGTCGCCCGGTGCGGATTGTAACTTCCACTAGCGTGGCATGAGCCGCACGCTGAAGAACGGTTCCAGTGCTGTAGGCGGGTAGCCCAGTTGGGGATGCCCCATAGACATAGCCCAGCACCGGATGGGCTACCTTGCCGATGGGTGTGGTGAGGGTAAACACATCGGGAAAATTGCCAGGGCCAATGAGTGCCCAATAGGTTTTATAAATCAGATGGGGAGCCTGGGGATCGTGGGCGGTGGCGGTCGCTTCGCGCAGTTGGCGGCTCAGCACCGAGCGGGCCAGCGGCGATCGCGCCAGCACCATCAGCCCGGAGGTTCCCCGCCCCAGCCGATGCACCGGCACCGGTGGCTGCTCTGGATAGCAAAGCTGAAGCTGGTGCAACAGAGTGTGGGTAAGAAAGTTCCCCCCCGGCAGCACAGGTAGACCAGCAGGCTTGGCGATCACCAGCACATCCTCATCGGCATACAGTACCTCAAACTCCAGCGGCACCGCAGGCTCTGGCCAGGGGGG
>CAYUBC010000137.1:0-6744 GCA_964442885.1 uncultured bacterium
TTGTTCCTCTGCGTAGGATGGGCAAAGGGCCTTGCCCGTGCCCATCAGGCGATCTTCCGATGGGCATGCAAGCTTTGCCCATCCTACCTCCTACTTCCCTCTTCCCCTACTTATCCCGCATTAACCCCAACAGCGGCCCCAAAATGCAGCCAAACACAAAGCCGCCGGAGTGCGCCCAGTAGGCAACGCCGCCCCCCATGCCCTCGCTGCCGAGGCTGGCGACGCTGAGGATAGCCTGTTGGAAAAACCAAAATCCTAAAAAGAACAGGGCTGGAATCCGGATGGTGAAGAAGAACACAATCAACGGAATGAGGGTGATGATATAAGCCCTGGGATAACGCAGGATGTAAGCTCCCATGACCCCGGCGATCGCCCCACTAGCGCCAATGGTAGGGATGGCCGAGTACGGGTCAAAGAACCACTGAGTTAATCCGGCCAACGCCCCACAACCCAGGTAAAAAATCAGAAATTTAAAGTGGCCCAGTTGGTCTTCAATGTTGTTGCCAAAAACCCACAGGTACAGCAAATTGCCACCAATGTGAAAAAAACCGCCGTGGAGAAACTGCGACGACAGCAGCGTTATCCATTCATACAGCGGGGCAGCTAGGACACCCTGCAAGCTCTCGGTCAGTTGAACGGGCACTAATGCCCATTGGTCGAAAAAGATCTCCAAGCCCTGGCTAGACAGGCTGAGCTGAAAGAAGAAAACGGCAATATTGAGACCAATAATGACGTAGGTAACAAAGGGAGTAGTGCTGACGGGGTTTTCGTCTCGGAGGGGAACCACGAGTTTTGTCCTACAAAGATGGTTCCTATTGTAAAGGCTTACTTCGTAGCCCCAGGGAGTAGCCCCAGGTCAGGCGAGGTAAGCCCACCTAACGGGTGTGAAGTAGCCCTGTCACGATCCGCCAGCGTCGGCAGCATCTTGGTGTTCCCTTTACCCAGATATCCTTGATTGAGCCTTTCTCAGGGCTACAGTTTCAGGTCTACAATTAGGGTCTGTGTGGGCAAAACAATCACAGGCAAGCGATAGCCCGTTGCTTTAGATCCTCGGCTAGGGATGGGTGCCGTCGTTGTGTTGGGAGTTCCCTAAAATCTCCAGGAAGGACATACCATGAGCTACCCTAGCTTCCACAGCTATATCAAAACTTTGAGAAGCTTGCTCAAACGCAAGCAGCAGTGGCTATTAGAGGAATCGATCCTACTGGCCGATCTCTGCCTAGCCTACGGCACCATTGCCGGTCTTACGGATCGCGACAAGCGTACCCTGTTTTTAGCGGCCCACTTCAAAAACCTGGGCGCTGTTTATCTTGATAATCACTGCCTGGAACAAGAATTTAGAGACCACAGCCAGATTGTTAGTCAAATGGATGGTCTGTTTCGAGAAAGCGCCAATCTGGCCAAGGATGCTGGTCTGGAGGAGGTGGCTCACGTGCTAGAACAATACCATCTGCGGGCCATTCCTGATCACCATCTGGCCAGGGTATTTCAGGTGCTCAATGCCTGGGTGTCGTGTCGGCAGCGCAAGGGCTGGCGCAGTTCCATGAGCGACAAAGAAGCGCTGATTATTCTCAAACAGCGGGCAGAGTTGAGGTGGTCAGATCCAAAGGTAGTATTTCACTTTATTGAACATCTGTGTCGCTATTCCTCCCGTCCAGAGCGCTTGCAAGCCTGCTCTGTATCCGGCTTTGAGATGGATAATGGCGCTGAGCAGGAAGAGGCTGTCAATAGCTTCGGTGCGTTAGAGCAGCGTCTGTAGCCGGTGGGATGTCGCGCTGAGATCTTGGTAACCGCCGCGCTTAGGGCTAAAGTTGGAACAGTATGGCCTGTTTCCAAAGGATTTAAGGATATCTGCGTTATGGCAAACCATTCGATGGAACTTGATTTGTCTAATCCAGCTACGGAGGCGGAAGCGGAGCTCGACAATGCCTCCTATGTAGATACCATTGAGGCGGTCATTGCTAGTCTTGACCAGGGGGATGGACCCATGGTAAGCAAAACCGAGGACGGCCACCTGTGGACGTTTAAGTACGGCAGTGTGGATGTCTTTGTGCAGCTCACCGGCGAAACCGAGTCCGATACGCTAACGGTGTGGTCGCCAGTGCTAGGCCTACCGGCCAAGGATGAACTGGGGTTAATGAAGCATCTGCTAGAGAAAAACTGCAACGAAACCCTGGAGGCCCGCTTTGGCCTATCGGGAGATCAAATTCTGGTGATTGCCAGCCGGATTTTGCAGGACATTTCCCCGGCTGAAATTTCTCGGCTGATGACCATCGTCGCCACCATTGCCGATGACTCGGACGATGGGTTGCAGGCTCAGTTTGGCATGGCCTAGGCAGGAATCACCTAGGCTTCATCGGCCACGGTGCGGGCAATGGAGGGCAGTTGTAACCCTGGTGGATACTGCCCTTCATCTTTAATGCGCTGAATAATCGTAGACGACACCCGCAAGCCCAGGTGCTCGGCCAGAGCGCGGACAATGTCGCCGCGATCCAGAATACCTGCCACGGCATCGGCGGGGGTAAGCACGGTAATTCGAGGTAGGGCCAGGTCTTCGAGTCGGGCAATGGCCTCGGTGAGGGGGGTATTTTCTCGCAGCGAGGGGATGCTCAACAGGGGCTGCACAATGTCGTGGAGAGATCTTATCTCCCACTCACTGCGCTCAATGGCGCGCAGATCATCCACGCTGACTAGCCCCCGGTAGCGCCCTTCTGAAGCGGCAAAGTAAACCGGCACAGGGTTGTTATCAAGCAGGTAGGTATCGGCAAACTGGCGAATGGTCATACCGGCATCCACCACCCGAAAGTCGCGGCTCATGGCATCGGCCGCCGTGAGGGCCAGCATGGCCTCTTGCAAATTGGTGAGCTGGTTGTAGGACGCCGCATTACGCAGGGCAAACCAGCCGATGGCCGCCATCCAAAAGCCTGAAAACACCTGATAGAACAAGGCCAAACCCAGCCCCAGCACAACCGCCAACCAACCCAGCAACTGCCCCGAACGAGCGGCCCAGCGGATGCCCTGAATGCGATTGTCGGTCAGTTTCCAGACCAGGGCCTTGAGTACCTGGCCACCGTCTAGGGGCAAACCAGGAATTAAATTAAACAGAGTCAGCACCAGATTAATTTGCGCCACACTACCCGTGATGATGCTGATGGGAACGGGCAACTCCGGAATCTGGGAGATCCCGGTGAGCACCAAGAACAGGCCAAAGCTCACCAACGGCCCGGCGATCGCCACCTTGAAGGCATCGCCAGGGGTTTTGGATTCCCTATCGATAGAGGCAATGCCGCCAAACAAAAACAGCGTAATCGAGTTGACGCCAATGCCCTGCACCTTAGCAGCGATGCTGTGTCCTAGTTCGTGCAGAAGCACAGATCCAAACAGCAATAGAGCCAGGGCAAACCCCATCAGCCAGGCCCCGCTGCCCCAGGTGGCCTGCCAACCCGGCTCCATGCCGTAGGAGAAGGTGACCAGGAGCAAAATAATGAACCAGGAATTATCGACAAATAGGGGAATGCCGAGAATGGAGCCCACCCGCCAGCCAGATTGCATTGCTAAATCCTCTGAAAATTAACCTCTCCTGGCGACTTAAAACATCAAACCGCCAGGGTGGGTGTTTTATCCATTCTAAACAACTGGCTAGGGCCCTATTCAATTGGCCTGAGTAGCCTTATAGTAACCCTGCATTACCCAGGCCCAAAATCATCCCGGCTCCTAGAATATGACCCAGGCTACCGATGGCTAACAGTTCCGGTAAACCAAAGCCTTCAAATAGCATTGGCAGCCTGACAGGCAGAGCTGGCCCCACCCCTGGTTTTTGAATGGCATACTTGCCAATGGCCAGCACAAAGAGATTGCAGGTGATCATAATTAGCGCCACCTTGAAGGACCATTCGGGGGTGGTAGGCACCGTTTGAGCAAGCAGCCAAGCAGAATACAGCAATGTTATGTCTCCTATGGAAGGACGGGAAGAGGCTATCTAAAACGGGTTTGAATCAATTCGGATTATAGGAAGCCGTAGAATCGAACTAGCGGAATGTTCAATAGAGTTAACATGCAGGTCAAAATTTGCGGCATTACTCAGGCGGATCAGGCCCTGGCCATTGCCCAGATGGGCGCAACTCATCTGGGCTTTATTTGCGTACCGCAGTCGCCGCGCTATTTGCCTGCTGAACGGTTGGCAGACATTACCCAGACCCTAGCGGCGGCGGGCGCGGGAGTGGGTACGGTAGGCGTGTTTGCTAATGCGGCCCTGGACGACATCCTGGCTGTTGCTCACCAGACCCGGTTAACAGGGCTGCAACTCCACGGTGCTGAACCTGTGGAGTTCTGTCAACAATTGCGGCAACGCCTCCCTGGCATTCGCCTCATTAAAGCTATTCGCCTAAAGACCAGCCATGATCTGGCCCTGGCCCTCACCTACCCATCCTACGTCGATGCCTTGCTGCTGGATGCTTACCATCCCCAACAGCTTGGCGGTACCGGGCTGACGTTAGACTGGCAGACGCTAGGAGATTTTCGACCCGCTTGCCCGTGGCTGCTGGCCGGTGGGCTGAGGCCCGATAATGTTCAAGAAGCACTGTCTACCCTGTCTCCAGACGGTATCGATCTCTCCAGCGGGGTGGAGCGGTGCCCCGGCCAGAAGGATTTATCCCTGGTGCAGCAGTTGTTCGAGCAGATTCGGGAGAGATGACGGTAAAAGGCAGCAGGCAGCAGGCAGCAGGCAGCAGGCAGCAGGCAAAGACGTTCGCTCACGCAGGAAGGCACCGATGCGCTGGATTACTTTGCTAGGGTTAGGACTCCTTTTGAATAGCTGTGGCGAACCTTCTGCCTGGGTGGGGCTAGATGCTGACCACTCTCCATCTTCTCCTAAGCCACCTTCAAACACCGGGCTAGAGGCCACCCAACCTGCCCCAAAGGCTGACTCAGAGGCTATCTGGGAACATTTACAATGGGCCGATGACCAGCTTTACGTGGTGCTCCTTCGCCATGCCCTGGCTCCAGGCACAGGGGATCCACCAGGCTTTCGGCTGGGGGACTGTTCTACCCAGCGCAACCTCTCAGCAGAAGGACGAGAGCAAGCCCGACAGATTGGTGCCGCCTTTCGGCAGCGGGAAATACCCGTAGAGAAGGTGCTCTCTAGCCAGTGGTGCCGCTGTCTGGAAACGGCTGAGCTAATGGATTTAGGGCCAGTAGAGCCGTTTCCAGCGCTGAACTCGTTCTTCAGCGATCGCAGCACGGCTCCCCGCCAAACCGCCGAGGTTCAGGCTTACCTGGGTCAGCAGCCACCCCGAGGAGTCATTGTCATAGTGACGCATCAGGTTAACATCACCGCCCTGACCTCGGTAGTACCGGCATCGGGTCAGGCCGTGGTAATGGCCCAAAGTAAAGACGGGGATCTAGCCCCCGTTGGGTTGCTAGATCCCCGTCTTGAGTGACACCCATATTAGGGGCGCATAGCCACGTTGGGGCGCATAGCTATGCGCCCCAACGTGGGTTAGACCTCTTCCAAACGACCGTAGAACACGCCTTGCACCTTGATGTCTACCGGCTCAGCCGTACCCATGTCGGTATCGGAGGGTTGCTCGGCTTCAAAGGTGCCGCCAATTTCCCCGGTAGCGCCATCGATTTTAGAAATCCGCAGGGAAATGTGGCCCTGGCCGATGTCAAAGTCTTTGGTGGTTTCCTTGACGTACTCCTCGCTGTCGCCGCTGGCGGGCAGGGCTACGGCGGTGTCATAGCCGGTAGCCAGGCCGCGACCCTTCGGATCGAGGAAGTTAGAAGTCCGATAGGAGGGCACTTTGTAGTCGCCTTCAAAGTCGGTGGAGGTGGTCAGCGCATTCAGCCCAGGCTGAGACTTCGCCACTAGCCCCTTAACGGTAAACAGGAAAGGCTCCTGCTGCCCCCCAGGAAGCTGGACGGTGATGGCCTGGAAGTCCATACCGCCGGTTTCCGAGAAAAGTAGGCTACCGTCAGGCTGAACGGTCACATCTCCCCGCACCTGATCCAGGCTGGAGGTGTAGCGAGTCAGCACTTTACCAGTCACATAACCCGCTTCCTGACGCTTGGAGGTCGGTTCTTCCTTAACGAAGTAAGCGGTAGGTTCGATGCACATGCCAACTAACTGATAGGTCTTGCCAGCTTCCAGGGGTAAGCTGCCGCGAGTCATTTCCGAGAGTTGGGGGCATTTGTTGGCCAGACCCGTATTTCGGATCTGGTCATAGGTCAAGGGCACACTGCTCGTGGCACTGGGGACCTCACTACAGGCCGTCAGCACGCTGAGACAGATGGCCAAAAACGCAACGATAAGGGCGCGATACCTCATTGTCTACCTCAAATCAGTATGTAAAAAACGCTGTCAAATTAATGGCTAATTGCGACAGGCATGGCTCTGAACGTTCAAGCTGAGGGGCTAGATACAAGGGTCATGACGCAAGCTGCTACAGCCCATCTGTCCGGCAAAAACGCTTCACAATGCTTAGGCATAGAGCCTCAAGTAAGCATTCTACATGGCTTCATACCCCTTTCTCAGAATTCTCAGACATTCCTGGCTGAGAAACGCCGGTTAGCGCTCCTTAGCTTGCCCTGGCTATGGATCCAATTCATGGAAAACCTGTCTATACCAAGTCTTGATGAAAATCCGGAATCCGTCGATGTAAACCCGTAGCTAGCATTAAGCTATTTAACGAACTTCTCCTGCATCTCCCCATGAACGAGCCTGTTTCCACCGAATCCGAGCTGTCT
>CAYUBC010000137.1:6754-8355 GCA_964442885.1 uncultured bacterium
GTCCCTGGCGGCTCAGGTTTCGTTGGCAGCACTCGCACCAGATTTGCAGCATCTGGCCAATTTAATTGATCAGGCGGCTGCCGCCCGCCAGGGGGATAGCCTCGCCCTGCTGGCCCTCTTGAGGCTGCTAGAACAACGCCACCGCGAGGTTTGTGAAACCCTGTTCCGCGATGCGCTGCCCAGCAACCGCCAGAATTTGTATGCCCTACTGCGGGATATTGAGGTGAACGGCGGCTGGCCCTATATTCAGCGGATGAAGCTGCGATCGCTGTTCGACAACTATTTCGGCCCTGAGGAAAGCTTTGGCCCTGAGGAAAGTGGAGATTCTCAGCATCTAGAAAAATGACAGTGCTAAGCTAAGCCAGTTCCGCTACCATAGCCCCCTATGGTTTTTACCTAGACGGGGCATGGGGAACCTGCCCCTGGCTGATTTCGTTAAGCATTCAGTCAACGGACTGCGGCTTAGGGCAGTCGCATGTTAATCGTGGATTCACAGTGGGACGGCATGGCAAAACAACGCTCAGGAGCACGGCTGATTCATACCGCAGGAGAACGCAGATATACTTGGCCCCGATTATTAGGTACTCAGGGGTTAGCGTTGGTCACCAGCCTGCTGGGGCTGGGCCTAGGCGAGCTGACCTCAATGCCGTCGGCTCTGGCCCTCAATGCCTACTGCCAGGTCACCCAGGAAGCCGCCACCGCTAAAGAAAACCTTCGCAAAGCGGCCTTTGCGGGTGATGCCGACGCCCAGCAGCAGTACCAGACCATTGTTCGCCAGCAAGGCGATAACCTGCGTCAGTGCCGTGGCCGCCAGTGGCCCCAGCGGCAAGCCGTGTGGGTGCGGCTGTATCCCTGCGATTTGCAGCCGGGGGTGCTGGAGGCCGTGCTGGATCGCGTGGTTAACCTGGGCTATAACGAAATCTACGTTGAGGTGTTCTACGGCGGCCAAGTGTTGCTGCCCCAGGCGGATAATCCCACGGCCTGGCCCTCGGTGGTGCAGGCTCCCGGCTACGAGCGGCGCGACCTGCTGGCGGAGGCTATCGAAAAGGGCCGTCAGCGGGGTCTAAAGGTCGATGCCTGGATGTTTACGCTGAATTTTGGCTATTCCTACGGATTGCGCAGCGATCGCGAACACGTGCTGGCCCTGAATGGGCGCGGCCAAACCACCTACACCTACGCTAAGTCTGGGGCCTCCAGCAACCCCGACGAAGTGTTTGTGGATCCCTACCACCCCCAGGCCCAGGCGGATTATGCCCGCCTGCTGGGAGCAGTGCTGCGCCGCAAGCCCGATAGCGTGCTGTTTGACTACGTCCGCTATCCCCGTGGGGTTGGCCCTAACTCCGTTGCCGACAGCGTGGACGACCTGTGGATCTACGGCCAGGCCTCCCGCGATGCCCTGTTTCGCCGGGCCGCTAACCAGCAGGGGCTAGAGCTGATGCGCCGCTACATCAGCCGGGGCTATCTCACCGATGCCGATATTACGGATGTGCGCGCCCTCTACCCAAATGAGCCCGAACCGCTCTGGCAAAGCCGGATTCCCTCTCCGCCTCTGCCCGCCGACGCCACCCCGCCGCTGACGGCAGCCATTCGACCTCATCTCC
>CAYUBC010000138.1:0-8353 GCA_964442885.1 uncultured bacterium
CGTGGGTATTTCCGTTTGAAACAGCATAGCTAGACCTGAAGAGCCGATCTTTCTCCACAGCAAGCCTTTGGTTCCTCTGGCTGGGAAAGCCTCCTACTCTGCTCTGTGTACTGTTCCTGTATGACAATTCCATAGGGGAATTAAGAGCAGTGGCTAGAATATATTAAGTTTTCGTAAAAATAACAATTTGACTTTGTAGCTTCGGCTACACCTATGATAGATATTTAGGCTCTGCGCTCGCACTCCACAGGGGTGCAGAGCTAAGCGGCGTGGGCGCAGTACTGTTTTCGGATGGAGCCTTCGGTATAGGTTGTTCAGAATACCCACCATAAAAATCTCCTCAGAACCATCGCAGGTGTTCTGAGGAGGAACGGTTTGAATCTAACTGGAATCTAAATTTTACAAACCCGCTGAAATCCTAAACCTAGTACGCTGAGGCGGAAATAACCCGACTATTGGCTAAAGTGGCATCCCTTGTGCACAAGGAATTCTCTTTCTGCCTTTTGCCTTCTTATTTCTGCATTTCAATACTAGGCTTCCCGATTGAGGAAAGCTTGCAATTGCCCCAGGGCGGCCCGACCGATATTAAACACAGCCCAACTGCCAGCAATTGCAATGGGGAGAAGAACGACAACTACTCGCCAATCCATAGTGCACGACCTCCTAAAGAGTTTTCCTTAAATACTTGTCACAATTTTCTCATAATGTACACCACTGCGATCACTAACGGAGCGAGTTAGGGGTATCTATGCGGAACTTAGTTTTAGGCGGAACCTAGCTTGAGTCATCTTGTGAAGTGGTCAAAATCCGGCAACGCCCCCGACCTGTCTGCTACGGTTCTGCTACGGATTGCCGAGCTATGAGGCTACCTTAGCCAGGTTATAGGATAAGAGCGTAGGGCTGCGACCTTTTGCCAAAACCACCTATGGGCACTACCACACCGCCAGAAATCCCCGATTCGCCCCTGACGAATGCTCAACCCGTTGATGACGCTAGACCATGGTGGCTACATCTGTGGCAAACCATTGCCAGCCGGGCTGGGCAATGGCGTCCGACCCAGCAGGTGAGCCGCTGGTTCACGGTGGATGAGGCCAAAATTGGCGAAATTTTAGCGCAGGTGCGGGCTCAGCTATCCACCACAGAAGCCATTCTAATTGGCAAACCCCAGGCGGGCAAAAGCTCTATTGTGCGGGCACTAACCGGGGTTTCGGCGGAAATTGTGGGCCAGGGCTTTAAGCCCCACACCCAAAACACTCAGCGCTACGCTTACCCCTCGGACGACCTGCCCCTGCTGATTTTTACCGATACCGTTGGGCTAGGAGACATGGCCCACAGCACCGACGCCATTCTGGCTGAACTAGTGGCAGATTTGGAATCTAATAGCAGCAAAGCGCGAATTTTAATTCTTACGGTCAAAATCACCGATTTTGCTACGGATAGCTTGCGCCACATTGCTAAAGGACTGCGGCAGAAGTTTCCTATTGTGCCCTGCCTGCTGGCCGTAACCTCAGTGCATGAGGTCTATCCTGCCGACCAACTGGAGCACCCGGCCTATCCGCCCGACCTGGAGGCGGTGACTCGTCCCTACGCCGCTATTATGGCTAACTTTCAAGACCTGGTGGATGCTACGGTGCTGATTGATTTCACCCTGGAGGAAGACGGCTTCACCCCGGTTTTCTACGGCCTGGAAGCCCTGCGCGATGCCCTGGCCGAGCTACTGCCCGAAGCCGAAGCCCAGGCCCTTTATCAACTACTGGACGAGCGCCAGGAAGCCGCTAAGCAACTAGGCGACCTCTACCGCGATGTGGGACGACGCTATGTTTCTGCCTTTGCGGTGATGGCGGCTACCCTGGCCGCCGTGCCTCTACCCTTTGCCACCATGCCCGTGCTGACGGCCCTCCAGGTGTCGATGGTGGGGCTATTGGGCAAACTCTACGGCCAGACCCTCAGCCCCTCCCAGGCGGGCGGGGTGGCCAGCGCCATCGCCGGTGGCTTCTTTGCCCAGGCGGTGGGGCGAGAGTTGATCAAGTTCATTCCGGGGCTGGGCAGTGTGATCGCCGCCTCCTGGGCCGCCACCTACACCTGGGCTTTGGGGGAGGGAGCCTGCGTCTACTTCGGCGACCTGATGGGTGGTAAAAAGCCCGATCCAACCAAAATCCAGGCGGCGATGAAAGATGCCTTCGCTGCGGCCAAAACCCGGTTTAAAGCCCCCGGGTAGAGCTCGGCGAAAGTATTAGTCCAGGCGGAACTGAGTATCTAGAGCATGGTCAGGAGTCAGCGGCTTCCCGGTCTGCTACCTTGAGACTCCTAGCCATCCCGACTAACTTTCTGGGGCGATCGCAACGCCGCAATCAGCAGACAAATAATGCCAATGTTGATGCACACATCCGCCAGGTTAAAGATAGGAAACCGAATCAGCCGGAAGTCTAAAAAGTCGATGACCTCCCCAGCCAGTACCCGGTCGATGCCGTTGCCCAGCGCGCCACTGAGAATGAGCCCGTAGCCGACCTGCTCCCAACGGTTGGGCAGATGAACGCCTAGCCCCAGGGCTATTAGCCCTAGGCTCACCGCCATCGACAGCCACTTTAGCCATTCGCCATTTTCGCTAAACAGGCTAAAAGCCGCCCCCGTATTGGTGACATAGGTAAAATAAAACACCCCAGGCCAAAGGGGGATGGAATCTGGTGGGATGGTTAACTCAAAATTGTTGGCCACCCAAAACTTGGTTGCCTGATCCAGCGCCAGCCCAATGACGGCGGCTATCCAAAAGAAACGATTGCGAACAGGCATGGGTTCAATAAAATAGCAAATGCCGCAGAGCCAGAGAAAGCACAGCCACTGCACAAACAACAACCAGCTGACCCGGCAGCGGCAAAATCGAGTAATTCAACACTAGCTCCCAATAGGAGGTTGAAACATTCTCTAGCCAGCCTAGCAGGGAAGCGAACGTCAGGTAAACCAACCCGCAGACGTGAATCACCCCCAACCCGCACAGGCCCGAAAAGGCCAGGGATTCTATCTTAGGCGGTTCCTGAAAGGCTAGATAACCGCACAGCCAACCGCCCGGCACAAACCCCAGCAAATACCCAAACCCTGGCTCGCGCACGTAGCTCAGCCCGCCCCCCTGGGTAAAGACTGGAAACTCAAACACCTGAAACAGCGCCAGCCCCAGCACCAGGTAAGCAATTTGGGAAAGAGCAGCGGCATTTTTGCCGCCCACACAGCCCGTTAACAACACAGCCCCAACCTGAAAGCTCACCCCCAGAGACAACAGCGCCACCCCCGACTGGCCCCAGTCCCAGGGCGGATTGAGAATAAAGGCTTCCATCCAGGTCGCCACAATGGTCAGCACTAGACCAATCAATGCCCAGAGTAGTTCAAACGGCGCTAGCACTGGCGACTTCACCATGTCATGGCGGCGAGGTAGATTTCAGACATTCAGGGTAGCAGGGTTTGCCCGGATGGAACCAGCTTCGATAAAAAGATTTCAGCGGCTGGCCAGGTTGGTCTACGGTCCTGTTTATGACAGGATGCTAGGAGTCAGGGTTGGCGGCATGATGGCTTTGGCTGAGTCGTTAGCCTCATTGTAGTTGGTCTCATTCCGGCAACCCTTTTCGCCGCCCCTCGTTCTTTTGGTTCCCTATGTACGACTGTATTGTGGTTGGGGCTGGCCCCGCCGGAGCATCTACCGCCTACCACCTGGCCAAGCAGGGGCACCAAGTGCTGATCCTGGAAAAGGATGGGCTGCCTCGCTACAAGCCCTGTAGTGGGGCGGTTTCCCCCAATGTGGCCAAATATTTTGATGTGGACTTTACCCCCGCCATTGACGAGCAGCGGCGGCGGGTGCGCTACACCTACAAACTGGATGACCCCATCGACGCTGAGCTAACCACCACCGACCCAATCTGGATCGTGCGGCGGGAGGTGTTCGACCACTTTCTGGTACAACAGGCCCAGGCCCAGGGGGCCGTGGTTAAGGATAGAACGCCCGTAACCAGCATCGAGTACAAGGGCGATCGCTGGCAAGTGACGACCCCCCTGGCTACCCTGGAGGCCGCCTACCTGGTAGCGGCGGATGGGGCCACGGGGCCGATGGCGGGCTGGTTGGGCTTTCCGGAGGTGACCTGGCGATGGGCCAGTGTGCTGGAAATCCCCACCCCTGAGCCCCTGGTGGCAGAGAGCCCGCTGAGCTTTGAGTTTGGCCTAGTTAAGCAGGGCTGCCTGTGGAGTTTTCCTAAGCGGCAGAGCTATTCCGTTGGGGCGGCCACGTTTCTGGGTAAAGCGCCCGCCGACCATCAAGCCCCCCTCACCCGCTACAGCCACTTCCTCGGCCTGGAGCCCCACCAGGGCACCCTCCACACCCATCCGCTCAAGCTTTGGGACGGCAACCACCCCCTCCACACCCACCGGGCCGTGCTGGTGGGAGAAGCCGCCGCCCTGGTTGATCCGCTTAGTTCGGAAGGCATTCGGCCTGCTATAGTGAGCGGGGTTAAGGCCGCCGCCGCCATCCACGCCGCTCTGGCGGGTGATGCTGAGGCGCTGGCCGGTTACACCACCGCCATGCACGAGTCCTGGGGGGCCGATATGCAGTGGGCCAAGCGCATTTCGGCCCTGTTCTTTCGGGTGCCGGGCCTGGGCTACAAAGTTGGCATTAAACGGCCCAGCGCCACCCAGCGCTTGGGACAAATTCTGGCGGGCGAGTTGCAGTACGCCGACATCGCCAGCCGGGTGATGAAGCGGTTGAGTGGCGGGCTGTTAGCGGGGTAGGCAGTCGCCTGCTTTATGAAGCCTTTACGGAATTGACCCACGCGGGTGATGTAGCTCATCAAAGCTTTAAGCCATCTTGATAGTGTCAAACGACACCGCGTTCTCAACCAACTCAGTCACCGGCTAGCTGGCTACCAACGCAAACCCGTTCACTCTACCAACATAAGGTGTAAAGACTATGTCCATTCAAAACGCTCAATATTCCCTGGTTGCTAAGACCGAAACCAAGTCCACCAACATTCTGGGCCCGGTTTTCTTCGACCTCTGCGACCTGCGGATTGAAGCCTCCACCGCCCAACCTGCTGACCCCATGCAGATTGCGCCCGCTAACTCCCCCTACATTGTGGCTTCCAACGAGACCTTCAGCGTTAGCGTTGACGTTAAGTTCAACAACTCCCCGCTGACTCGTCTGCTGCTCTGCCTGGGTATGAAGGTTGAAATCCACTTTGCCTTCGAAGGTATTGGCGGCAAGGCTGGTGAAGCTGATGCTTCCAACTACATCGTCACCGTTAAGGATGACTTCGAGTACACCATCACCTGGACTGGTACCGCTGAAGATCTGAGCTTGGGCAAGGGTCTGTACGGTATTGCCGCTGTGGCCAGCGTTAGCCCCTACGACCACCCCTGCTCTCAGGATGTGCTCGGCTATGGCTACGTTGCCGCTCGTCTGCTACAGGTGTACCCCGCCTAGGTTGTCTGTTTCCTAACGTGACTATAACCAGGCTCTCCTAAATAGCGTTAAGCCTGTCTAACCAGCCTAAAAAGCGCCGCCCCATTATGGGGCGGCGCTTTTTTAAGAACACTACCGATGGGCACGGTTCGGTATCCCCCTCCCCCTGAGGGCGGAGTCTTGTGGAACAATTTTTTGTAATTGAACCTTATCCAAGCTCTGGTGTAGAAGCAAGTTGTCTTGCCTAACCGCTTCGCTTACGCTGGGCTTGGCTCTTCCTTAGCTGTTGCGCGTAAAAGGCTTGCTCCGTTGAAACAAGGACTTTGGCTACCCCTAAAGCGGCTGCTGGTGGTGCTAATCGCCAGCCTGCTGGTATTGACAACTGCGCTGGGCGCACCGGCCCAGGCTCAAAATGCGGCGACAGCGGCGATCGCCAACGAAAGTTTTGTGGCCAGTGCTGTCCGCCAGGTAGGGCCAGCGGTTGTCCGCATTGACACTGAAAAAACCATCACCCGCCAGGCCGCCGATCCGTTTTATGACGATCCGTTCCTGCGCGACTTTTTTGGCGGCTTTCCGCGCCAGCCCCAGGAAGAGCGGCTGCGGGGCCAGGGATCGGGCTTTATTATCGACAATACCGGCAACATTCTCACGAACGCCCACGTGGTTAACGGAGCCGACCGGGTAGTGGTCACTCTCAAGGATGGCCGCAGTTTTGAGGCCGTTGTCGAAGGCGTAGACGAAGTCACCGACCTAGCCGTAGTGAAAATCGATGATAAAGACGACGACATTCTGCCCGTTGCCCCCCTGGGCGACTCTGACCAGGTGGAAGTGGGCGACTGGGCCATTGCGGTAGGCAATCCCCTGGGGTTAGACAACACGGTAACCTTGGGCATTGTCAGCACCCTGAAGCGCTCCAGCAGTTCAGTAGGCATTCCTGGCAAGCGCCTGGAGTTCATTCAAACCGATGCCGCCATCAACCCTGGCAACTCTGGCGGGCCGCTAGTCAACCAGCAGGGCGAGGTCATCGGCATTAACACCGCCATTCGGGCCGATGCAATGGGCATTGGGTTTGCCATCCCCATCAACAAAGCCAAGGAAATTAAGGATATGCTGGCGCGGGGCGAAACCATTGCCCATCCCTACATTGGGGTGCAAATTGCCAACCTCACCCCCGACATGGCCAAGCGCAACAACGCCGATATTAACTCTGGCATCTATCTGCCAGAAGTGGATGGCGTGCTGATCATCCGCGTACTGGAGGGCACCCCCGCAGCCAAAGCCGGTCTGCGCCGGGGAGATGTCGTCCTGGAAGTGGATACCCTGCCGGTGCGTAGTGCCGATGCCCTACAACTCAAGGTTGAGAATACTAAAATTGGCGATGAGCTACAGCTTAAGATTCAGCGGGGCGATCTCACTCAGCTCATCCGCGTTAAAACCGCTGAACTGCAAGAACAAGCCGATTAATCAGGAGTGTTGAGTTCTGAACTTTGAACTCCCCTCCTGGGAGGGGCCGGGGTGGGTTCTGAACTTTGAACTCCCTTACTCTTCAGCCACTCAACCAAAACATCCTTCGTCTAGTTAGCATCCAGCTTCCCTGTCCGTTTCTAGCATTTCCTTCCCAGCAGTAAGCCATATCCTTTGTCCTTATTCCTTAGGAGTCTTCATGCAATCCACCCAAGACAGCGGTAACCGCAAAATTCTCTCGGCTGTAAGCCACGGGGCTATTTTCTTTAGCGCCTTTGTGCTCTCCGTGGGCATTCCCCTAGCCATTTATATTCTCTCGACCGATTCGGTGGTGAAAGAGAGTGCCAAAGAGTCGATTAACTTTCACTTCAACGTGTGGCTGTACGGCTTTATCTTTTGGTTGTTGACCTTTATCCTGATCGGCTGGCCGCTACTAGCTATTCTCGGTGTAGTGCAGATTGTTATGCCAATTCTGGCAATCATCCACAGTTTCAAGAGCCCGGATACGGTGTACCGCTATCCGTTTATTTTCCGGCTGTTCTAATACAGAATTTCCTGGCCCCGTGAGGTATAGCCAGAACTTTCAGGCCGGGCTTCTGGTTAGAAACCCGGCCTATTAAAACAGTGTGGTTCGAGCGTTTTTGTTGTGCCCCAAAGTATCCAGAGTTTTACCATTAGACCGAATTTTTCAGCCAAAACTCATTGTGTTTGACAGATTTTTCAGCCAAAACTCATCTTTGCATTTTAACCTGACTGCCAACTACTTCTTGGCCCAAAAGTCGAGATAGTAAAGGATAAAAAATCACCAAGTCAGGAGCTTCTATGAATAACAGGTACTCATTTGTTGGCGGCAAGCAGGGTCTATGGCGGGTAACCGACGTAAGGGGTATTTATGGAGCTAGTTTAGAGTTTGTTGAAAGAGTGGATGTGGTGAATGATGTTGTTGCGGAACTGCCATCGGATAGTTCGTGGGTTTTGCAAAGTTTTGCAAGTAATATTCGCTACTCTAAGCGCGATGAACTCACTATGCTGCGGGCAGTACAGCCTGAACTCAATCGTTCGGAAGCCGTTTCTGCCATGCTGATTCCGATTAAAAAGTCTGTCCAGTGGTGGGACATGGCACAAGACGAGCGGCGAGCAATTTTTGAGGAAGAGTCTCACCATACAGCTGTTGGCTTGGAGTATCTTCCAGGGGTTGCCCGTCGGTTGCTTCACTGTCGGGATCTCGAAGAGCCTTTTGATTTCCTCACATGGTTTGAATTCGCACCAGAGCACACCAAGGCTTTTGAGGAATTATTGCTGCGAATGCGCGCAAGCAAAGAGTGGGAGTATAGCAATCCTATTTGATTCATGAAAAGAATCCATATCGATGCATTTTGGGGAAATCGAACACCTCTAACCTACATTCCGCAGGTTGACAGGGAATAAAAGATGTGGGGTTGGTCTAGGCTA
>CAYUBC010000139.1:0-8325 GCA_964442885.1 uncultured bacterium
GGCCTGGCGTTGGGAGTCGTTGAAGTAGGCCGGAACGGTAATCACGGCCTGGGTGACTTTTTCACCGAGGTACTTACCGGCATCATCGGCTAGCTTCCGCAGCACCTGGGCGGAAATTTCCTCCGGGGCAAACTGCTTACCAGCCTGGGGGCAGTCAATCTTGACATTGTTGCCCACGTTCAACACTTTGTAGGCCACTTCGGTGGATTCGGTGCCAACTTCATCAAAGCGGCGACCGATGAAGCGCTTAACAGAATAAAAGGTGTTTTCGGGGTTCATGACGGCCTGCCGCTTGGCAATTTGGCCCACCAGGCGATCGCCATTTTTGGCATAGGCTACCACCGAGGGGGTCGTGCGAAACCCTTCGGCGTTAGCAATAACAGTGGGCTTGCCCCCTTCCATGACGGCGACCACTGAGTTAGTAGTACCCAGGTCAATTCCGACAACTTTTCCCATACTTTTTTGCTCCGGCTTGACAACTATTTATATAGTGCTTGGTCAACCCATTTCTCTGAAGGAGGGGATACCGAACCGCCATAGGCGAGGTTAGCAGCAATTAGGATCTGTGATCTAGCATGGAGTTGAGTCTTCTGCTTACCAAGTTCTATGCCGCTGCTATGACTAGCACCCTGCCGATCCAACCTCGACTTACCTTTGAGGACTACCTGACCTACGAGGATGGCACCGATACCCGCTACGAACTGGTGGATGGAGAACTGATCGAAATGCCGCCAGAATCCCCTGAAAACTTGAACCTGGCTCGGTTTCTGCTGGTTCAACTGCTCCGACACTTGCCCTTACACCGAGTTGTATACAATACCGAAATTGAGGTAAGCGGTCGTCAAGCACGCTGTCGCATCCCTGATTTACTAGTCCATTCTGAGGAATCGGCAGTGGCTCTTCAGGGCATGAGCCGGGCTACCATCACCCGTGATATGCCCCCGCCAGCCCTGGTCATTGAGGTGGTCAGCCCTGGAGAAACTAATCGCAGTCGCGACTATCGCCATAAACGCACGGAATATGCAGCCCGGGGCATTGCTGAGTATTGGATTGTTGATCCAGAAACTCGCCAGGTTACCTGTTGTCAATGGGTGGATGGCCAATACGAAGACACCTTGCTGCAAGGGGCTGACTCTCTTGCTTCAACCGTAGCGCCAGGATTGGACTTGACGGTGGAACAACTTTTTGAGTTAGGGCAGTGAGCGCGCAAGACCCTAAGCGCTTTAGAGCGAGTAAAATTCCAGCCTCAGTTTTGGCGGCCCTGATTAGCGATGCCTTAGCACAGGCACTATGGTTCAGGGAGAGCCGACACTACCCTTTACTAAAACCCGGCGGGGGAAGTGTCACAGTTCTGTCCTGAATTGGGTGGGCCGGTGATGAAACTTTAAGTAGCCGCCAACTGAGCGGAGCCGCTGCCAAATGTTATTTGGGGCAAAGCTAAGCGCTAGGCGGTCGTCATCTACCTCACCCTGCATCTAACCCACCGTGGTCGCTGTACTTTCGTTGAACTCTCAAACATTTCTAGGGCACAACCAGGAAACTTACCAAGACCTGCAGCGGGCTCTACAGGTTAATTTGAGGCGGCAATTGTTGATCGCCGTCTGTGATAGTGGCCCGCTGCAGGAGCAGTTGGCTCAGCGCTTGGTGGCCGACCTTAGCCCCTACCCCAGCCTGGGAGACCGTAGCCCAGCGGTGCGGGCCGACCAGTCGCCCCTGGTTACGCTGCGACTGGATGGCCAGCATCCTGATCTGGTGCGCGAGGTTCTGCTGTGGCTGAAGCAGCAGCGCCGGTTAGGGGGCAGTGCCCAGATGATTCCAGCCTTTCAAATCCTTGGGGTCGAGGTGCTGACTCGCCAGTCGCCCATGGTGCAAAATCGGTTCCTGGCCTCTCTGATTCAGGTAGACGCACTGCTAACCCAGTTGGATTGTCGGCTGTTGGTGTGGGTGCCGCGCCCCTGGCTGGGCAAAATTCGGCAGGCGGTACCAGGGTTCTGGCGATCGCGCAGCGGCCTCTTCGAATTTGAGGGAGAACCCACCCCGACCGAAACCGGCGATCGCCCGTCTTCTCCCACTGTTCCGCCACTGCTAACGGCGGCAGACAGCCGCCCAGAAACCCGCGAAGCCGACTCAACGGGCGATCGCGCTGATATTTGGGCCATGCTGAGAGAAGACCTGTCTACCTTTGAGCAACCGTTACCATCCCCCAGCCCTGGCGACGGAATTGGCGATAGCGCCCAGCTTCCGGTAATCATTATCCCGCCGCTCAACCGCTCGGCCCGGCAGGAATCGGCCCGGGAAGAATCACCAACAGCACCGCTAGCCGATAGCCTGGAGGGAGAGCCAACCGACCCTAGCCAGCCTGCCACCTACTCACCAGCCGAACCGTCTGGCGCTAGCAAGGGCTCCCCCAGGGCGACGCCCGTTGCCGATACCTCGCCCCCTACCCCTGCCCTGCCCGAAGCGCTAACCACAGACGAACCCATTGCCGAGCTATGGCAGTACATTCAGCTACTCAGGGCGCAGCAGGCCGGGCCGCTGACCCTGGCTCGGGCACACCTGGCCCTGGGTCAACTCAGCCGCGACCGGGTTGAGGCCGGCGCAGTGGCGCAACCCGTGCTGGATTTTGCCATTCAGGTCTATCCCCTGGCCATTGCTGGGCTAACCGAAGGCGAAGCCGACTGGTGCGATGCCCTCAATGACCTGGCCAGCCTCTACTGGCTGAGAGCCCAGCAAGAAGCCCATCCAGAGGCGATTGGACTGTGGCTACAGCGCAGTGTAGAGGCCTATCAGCACGTTGTAAGCCGGGGCTCTACGGCCCCAGCCGTTATCCTGAGCCGGGTCTATAGCAACCTGGGCAGCGTTTACAGCGTATTGGCTAACTATGGCGAGGCCCAGGCTAATTTGGAGCAGTCGGTACGGGCCTACCACCAGGCCCTTCAGTACACCACAGTAGAAACGGCTCCTCTGGAGTATGCCAACTTGCAGAATAGCCTTGGTGCCGTACATTGGCGACTATCTCAGCATGAGCGCCCACCTTACCACCTGCACCAAGCCATTACAGCCTATAGCGAGGCATTACGCCACCGTTCACCGCAAACTGCACCCCAGGACTATGCCATGCTGCAAAACAACCTGGGGATTGCCTACTGGAGTCTGGCCCAGCACGAGCGTCCGGCATTTTTACTGGAGCAAGCCATCGCCGCTTACCAACTGGCGCTGGCCTACCGCACGGTGGCCACCGCACCGGCAGGTTGTGCGTCCACTTACAACAACCTGGGCACCGCCTATTGGGATCTGGCCCAGCAGCTAACCCACCAGCCAGAGCGTCGCCTGGATACCCTACGGCAGGCCGTAATCGCCTACGAAGCCGCCCTCAGTGCCGCAGAGCGTGCTTTGCAACAGTCTCCCCCGGTACCCCTGGGGTTTGACCTGTGGGCCACCTTCCACAGCGCTGGGGTGGTGCATGACCAGCTAGCCCAGGCCATGCCTGCGGAGCAGCCAGAGGTCCGCGATCGCCACCTGCAAGAAGCGCTAGACCACTACCTGCTGGCCTACCAGGGCTGGCAACACCACCCCGAACAACTGGAAACCCTGATAGACGCCCTGGTCTACACCGTGCGCCTCAACTATGACATTCTCGGTATCGCTGGCCAACAGACGGTGCTGGCTAAACTGCCGCCAGAACTGCTGGCCAGGATTTTACCGAAGCTTTAGGAAGGAAGAAGGAAGAAGTTGGTTGTTAGGTAGCCAGTTTAGAGTTTTCAACTGTCTTTATCCACTTGGGATTTGCTAGGGGGTGAGAACTCAAAGTTCTGCCCTCTGCCCTCTGCCTTACGTTACGGCATTGCTGTCGTCAAAGTGCCCACCGGCATCATTTCAGTGCCTACCAGGCTGGTGCCTTCCAGGGTGGCCACCTCAGCCGTAAAGACTCCATCCTCCTGGATAAGATCGCCAATTAGCCCGGCGCTGTTGTCATCGCCGCAGGTAAAGTTGAGGCGCTTGTCGTCAAAGGCCAGCGTAGCTCCCTGGCCAGCGTTGAGACAAATCATGCCATCGGCCAGCTCTACGGATTCCACCATAAGCACCATCATTTCGCTGCCGGTAATGGTTGTGCCGTCGATGGTGGCCATTTCCAGGGTTATGTCAGAGCCGTTCTCGACGGTAATGTCGCCAATCAGGCCCAGGGTGTCGCTACAGGTGTAGTTGAGGCGCTTACCCTCCAGGGCCAGGGTTGCACCCCGCCCGGCATGGAGGCATTCGGTGCCATCGGGCAGGACGATGACGGTTTCAGCGCCGACAACGGGGGTTTCTACCTCAGCGCCAGGGGTTTCAGGCGGGGCCTCGGCTTCGGGCGCGTCAGGCACGGTGCAGGCGGCCAGCGCGCTCATACACAATACCGAGAGAACAACCTTCGTTAGCGTAGATTTCAGCATGATGGGGTACCCAAAAAACATCAGGGAAAGCCTCAAGGATGAGGGCTAGCGCAAGGCTCAACCCATGAGGACAATGACACAGGTGTATTGACCCTTCAGCTTAGGTTAAGTTCCGATGAAGAAACGAGGCGCTGTGTCAGTTTGCCGTCCGTTCCAGGCCCAGTTGCACCAGGGTATCCACTAATTCCGCAAAGGAAACGCCGCTGGCTTCCCACATCATGGGGTACATACTGGTGGCCGTAAACCCAGGCAGGGTGTTGATTTCGTTGATGAAAATCTCCCCCGTCGCCTCCACGTAGAAAAAATCCACCCGGGCAATGCCCGCTGCATCCACGGCCTTGAAGGCGGTCACGGCCATCTCCTGAATCTGGCGGGTAATGGCCACGGGCAGAGCAGCGGGAATCGTGAGATCCGCCAGACCGCTGGTGTACTTGGTTTCGTAGTCGTAAAAGTCGCTCTGGAAGGTGATTTCTCCCGGTACCGAGGCGCGGGGGTTGTCGTTACCCAGCACGGCACATTCCACTTCGCGGGCCGTCACCCCCGCCTCGACGATAATCCGGCGGTCATAACTGGCAGCGCTGTCGAGGGCGGCTTCCAGCTCGCTGCGGCTGGCGGCTTTAGAAATCCCCACCGAGGAGCCCAGGTTAGCCGGTTTGACAAAGCAGGGATAGCCCAGGGCGATTTCCAGGCGATCGCACAGCTTGGGAAATACGCACGGGTTTGACCATACCTCACTGCGACTCACCGGCAGGTACTTAACCTGGGGTAGCCCCACCTGGGCAAAGGCGGTTTTCATGGCAATTTTGTCCATCCCCACGGCGGAGCCCAGCACCCCCGACCCCACAAAGGGCTGCTGCATCAGGGTAAAAAGGCCCTGCACGGTGCCGTCTTCCCCATTGGGGCCGTGCAGCACGGGGAACCAAATGTCAATGTCATCCACCTCAGCAAAGTGCGGCAGGCGCTGGAGCGGGGTGGCCTGGGTCGGTTCATCGGTCAGCGGCATCCCGGCAGCCAGCACCTCAGCGGCGGTTGCTCCAGCCAGCCATGCCCCATCTTTGCGAATATAGACCGGCAGTACCCGATAGTTAGCGGCATTGGTGTCACTGGTCAGCCCCCGGGCGATGGCCTGGGCCGAGCGAATTGATACCTCATGCTCCCCTGAGCAGCCACCAAACACCAGCCCTACGGTAGTTACGGCCATCGTTATCCCTCATCGTGCTAATTGCGAATCAGGGTATCACAGAGCGTTCCAAAGAAAAGCCCCGGGATCCCTCCAGGTATCCCAGGGCTTAACAATCAGGGTGCATCTACCTTTCACTAATACGCCCCCGACCAATCTTCTCCGGATGACTTTGGAAAAAATCTCAGAAATTCCTGGTTTGCCCCCTTTTCCTGTTCTCCCCTACCGCTCCTTTTCTGTCTCTCTCGTCCCATCACCCTTCACCTAGGGCGACTTCTGAAAAAGAGTTTCCCCAATGGTGGGCAGAGCCCGCCCTACAGCGGCTACCGTCGCTGGCTTTAGGCGGGTATCTTCTTTTTGGGAAATCTCCTAAGCCCTAAGCTCCCCCGCTTTTAGCCGACTTAAATCCTCAGGTTCCACTTCATAGGCCGCCCCAAAACCCATCACAAACCGCCCACCCTGCGGACTCAGGCAAAACATTTGAAAATCCTCAAGCTGGCGCAGCATGGCGATAATTTCCCCAAAGCGGGCTTCAAACTGCTCGGCCATAGTGTCCCAACGGGGGGTTTGGCGCTCTACCCGGCTGGCCCGGCAGTCGTAGGTCAGCCGCTGGCGAGCAAACACCTGCCCGGCCTCGCCTTCATCCTCAATAATCAACGCGCTGGCCTGCCCAGTTCTTAAGAGATTCTGGGTATGGGAAGATAATCCGCTGGTAAAAATGTAAAGCTGATAGGAGTCGTCTATCACGTAGGGCGCATAGCTGGCCTGGGGTGTGCCGTCCTCATTCACGGTACTCAGCATCAGGCTTTTCATCTGACGGGGCAGCGCCTGGTAGGCCGCCAGGGCGGTTTCAAAATTGGCCATAGGAAAAGAGCAGCAAGACGTTACACTAATTTATCGCTTGGGTTACCCGCATTATGTCGTCATTATCTAGCCAGGTGCTACCCGCCGAAACCTATCTGGCCAAGCTCACCGCCGCTGACTGGGCAACCCTCACAACTCGAAACGTATTACTCAAAGGTGGCCAGGGCCAGTATGGCGTGATGGTTGCCACTACCGCCGATGCTGCCACCGCCTGGGCTGTGCTGACGGACTATGCCAACTTCAGCCGCTTTTTGCCCACCGTTGTAGAAAGTCGGGTGGTAGAGGTAGACGGAGATCGCACCATCGTTGAACAACTCGACCGCCGCCGCATCCTGCTCTCCACGGTAGACTCCACCATTCGCACCGAAAACCTGGAGATTGCTCAGCAGCAGATTAGCTTTCGCCTGCTGGAAGGTAACCTGCAATATATGTATGGCCAC
The DNA here is from genome assembly GCA_964442885.1 of uncultured bacterium. Lineage (GTDB taxonomy): Bacteria > Cyanobacteriota > Cyanobacteriia > Phormidesmidales > Phormidesmidaceae > Nodosilinea. The sequence continues at coordinate 6,918 of CAYUBC010000139.1, forward strand.
TGGCGGTTGGATGCCGCCCCCCTCGACCGCAGCCCCGTTCCCTTGCTGCTGGTATCGCAGCAGGTCAAAGCCGCCGCCGATGTAGGGCCATTTAAGAAACTGTTTTATAAGCTGTTTGAGACCAGCCTGGTAGACACCATCCAGGCCCTGCGCCAGGAGATGGAGCGGCGGAATTAGCGCTCAGTAGACGGTGCGTTGCGGCTCGGTAGACATCCCGGATTGTAGCGCTTGCCAGCGGGCCGCGAACGCACCCTACGGTGCGGACTGCTCCATCAACAGGTGTTGGGTGAGGATGCGCGCAACTTTACCGGGCCGCATACCAAACAAGGCGATGAGGGCCGCTGAGCTGCCTTCGCCCAGGGGAATAGGCCAACTCCAAGCATTCGGGTTGGCATGGCCCATAACGTGCAGGATTCGTGATGCGTATAGTCCGTTCTACCGTATAGGAACATCTGTCGATACCGCCAAAACGTCAAGTTTGAAGAGGCGGGCTATTAGGCTTCTCCTGCTTGCTGTTTGAGTAGGTTAATAACCTCATCTGATAACCAGAGTCCTGAATCCTGCAATTGCTGTAGTCGATCACCGACGGATTTGATCAACCCACGTCGTTTTGCTATCACGAGCACACCACCTGTACCTAGAGTGCCAATGCCTAAGGCACAAGCACAGCGTCTAGCAGCAGCGTCATCAACCATGGCGCGATAGCTAGGATTAGCCAAGGCAAAGCTAAGAACGCTGGATTCTCCAGCACCTACGTCCCAGGCAGAGATCGCTGGGTCGATCTGAACGGTCGTGCAGTCATACCAGGTTACAGTTGGCAGTTGGGTGGCGGCTACATCAGTCTTGATACCAACCACTTCGTCATAAACGGCCTGAGGAACGATGATTTGATCAAAAAGTTGGGGCAGCAATTCAGCCTGCCCACTCTTAAACAGCACAATGAGGGGGGAGGCATTGATAACGACTTGACTAATCGGCATCGGCCAGTTCCTCGGTTAGTTCGGTGGCCGTGTATTGAAACACAGAGACACGGTAACGAGCCAGGGTATTGATGAAGTCAGCGCGATTGAGGCCCGCTATTTCGGCGGCTTTTTCTTGGGAAATTTCACCCAGTTCGTACCATTTGACAGCGGCAGCAATACGCATTTCCTGGACAAATTCTTTAGGGGCTTTGCGTAAAGCAGAAAATATAGTGTCAGGGAGTTCAATTTGAATGGTTTGCATGGTGAGGGTATTTAGTGGAAGGTTATCCAGTCGTCCGAGCTAGGATAGCCCATAATGTGGAGAATCCCCAGGGAGTCTTAAACCATGCAATTGACACGTTTCGAGCAACTGACTCCTGCAACTGCCCAAACCATCCTGGAGCAGTTGCCAGACCGTATCAAACAAGCGTTTATCAACCGGGCGG
>CAYUBC010000140.1:0-7153 GCA_964442885.1 uncultured bacterium
GAGGGAGATTTTTTAATTGATCCGACAACTTTTCTTGATCCTGCCATTGTGAATGGGGCTAGAACCAATGTCAGGCTTGAAGCGTCAAACAACATTACCTTCAGTGACCCTATCAATATAACCACTCCGGGGGTTGGGTTGATTGCAGTTGCTGGCGGCAACGTTCAGGTAAACGCAAATATTGCCACAAACCGAGGTGCTATTTCTTTAACTGGTAGCGATGTGCGAATTGGAGAGAATGCTTCCATTGGTTTTGTGCCTGGAGGCAATAGCCCTGGTGAGATAACCTTAATTGCTACAGGGCAAGGGGTAGGTAGTCGGGGTGAAATTCAACTCCAAAATGCTAGCGTAGCTTCTAACACGGATGATTCGCAAAGAGCATCCAATGTGATTCTTATTGCCCCAGGCGATATTTTAATTCAGGGTAGGAGTCAACTAACTGCCAGCACTAATGGCAGTGGCGACGGTGGTTCAGTCCTGATTGATAATCCCCAAGGACGGGTAATCATCGACAACTCAATTGTTAGTAGTTTTTCAGGGGTAGCAGTGGGATCGGATACCCAAAGTGGAAGCATTGAAATTATCACTGATAGGCTTATTGTCCAAAATGGCGGTGATATAGAGGCTGGTACATTAGGAGAGGCTTCCGGGGGGGCGATTATTATTAATGCCAAGGACGTACAGGTTAGCGGTGCCCAAAGTGAAATTTCTGCTAGTACCTTCGGCCCTAGTGAGGGGGGGAGGCTAGATATTCGTAATGCTGATTCGGTCAGGATAGAGAATGGTGGATTCATTGGTGCTCAAAGCACTAGAAATGCAAGTGGTGATGGGGGTCAAGTAACCCTTGAAGTTCGTCAGCTATTTGTTGAAAATGATGGACTTGTTTCTGCAAGAGCGATCAATGACGGCAATGCCGGAGATTTGACTATCGTCGGTGATACCATTATTCTTAATAACAATGGCGTATTAGCTGTTAGTAGTAACCGAGGGCAGGCAGGCAATCTGAAGATTGAAATAACTGGCCAGTTAACGGTTGAGAGTAGTTCTCAAATAACGGTTCGCAGCGAGGCTAACCGTGCTGGAAACCTGACAATTCATGCAAGTTCAATAAACTTAAATGCGGGTATTCTTGAAGCTACTTCTAGAGGTATAGAGGGCGGCAACATTAATGTAAGGGTATCTGGCTCTCTGTTAAGGCTTGATAATAATAGTAGAATTACCGCACAGGCTGGGAGAGATGCTTCTGGAGGCAATATTTCTTTAGATGTCAGCAACGGTTTTGTTCTAGCAAGAAATAGTACTGACAATGATATTTTGGCAAGCGCTGAAGATGGCCCTGGCGGGGATATAAATGTTCGAACCAATGCAGTCTTTGGTATTGAAGAACGTGATCCACCTACGGAATTTACCAGTGATTTCAATGCCAGTTCTGAGTTTAATGTTGATGGTGAAATTATCTTACTTACTCTCGGCATTGACCCCAGTCGGGGCTTAGCTGAACTCCCCATTACCGTTGTAGACGTTGCTGGTCTGGTTGCCACGGGCTGTGTGGGCGACAACCGCGCCGGGGTAGAGGAGCAAGGAGAATTTAGCGTTACCGGGCGGGGTGGCCTTTCCCAGGGGCCAACGGAGTTGATTGCGCCCCAGGGCAGCGTAGTTGACCCGGCCAGGCTGGATGACAGCGAGGCTGGGGATCGCGTTTTGCCTGCCCCGGCTGTGGATACGGCCCTGGTGCCGCGCTTTGTGGAGGCCCAAGGTTTGGTAGAAGATGCCCAGGGTCGGGTGGTGATTGCGGCCCAGGGCTCAGGGCTCAGGGCTAACCCAGCCTCGGCAGCAGCTTTGAATTGCGATGCGCTCTAGGTCTATGTGTGGGCATTTTTCGATCGCTACTCCCAATTTTAGGTGCCTTAAGCGCTGGCCTGATCGCTCAGGGCTCTCCTGGCCTGGCCCAGCCCCAGCTGCCCCCATTTCCCCTACCCCGCGAGCCGCTGCCCCTGGAGCCGCTGCCTCCCCCAGGCGACCTTGAACCCCTGCCGCCCCCGGAGGAACTGCTAGAAATTCCGCCCACTGAGGGGCCACTACAACCAGAACTTGGCCCAGAAAATGAAACTCTGACGATTTTTGTAGAGCGGTTTGAAGTGGTTGGAAGTACGGTTTTTGATCCCAATGTTTTAGCCGAGGTTGCCAAGTTAGGGGCTGAAGGTCGCTATCCACGGGAGCCAGACAGTCCCGAAATAGCGGAACCCGACGGTACGGATATTTTTATTAATCGTGACCTTACCTTTAGGGAGTTGTTGCAGGCTCGGTCGGCAGTTACCGCGTTTTACTATTGACAAGGGCTACATTACTTCCGGCGCTATTTTGCCGCCCCAGGAGCCTGAGAACACTAACCATGTGGTGCAGCTACAGGTAATCGAAGGCCGTGTAGAAAAGATTGAGGTGCTAGGCACCCACCGTCTTAACTCTGGCTACGTGAGCAGTCGTTTGACCCTGGCGACCCCGACACCCCTTAACCAAACCCGGCTGCTGGAAGGCTTGCAATTGCTCCAGCTCGATCCGCTGATTCAACGCATTGGGGCAGAATTGCAGGCGGGCACGCGACCCAGCACCAACATTTTGCAGGTCACGGTTACTGAGGCCGATCCGGTTAGCGTTGATTTTTTAGCCAGTAATGACAGTTCGCCCAGTATTGGCTCCTTTCGGCGGGGGGCGCGGTTCAATCACCTCAACCTGCTGGGCCTGGGGGACGGGTTGCAGATTGAGTACGGCAACACCGATGGCAGCAATAAACTTGACCTGAGCTACACCATCCCCCTCAACCCGCGCAACGGCACGCTGCAACTGGCCTACGGCAACACCAACAGTTGGGTCATCGAGCCGCCCTTTGACATTCTGGATATCACCGCCAACTCCCGCTACTACGAACTCACCTATCGCCAGCCGCTCTACCAGCGACCCACCGAGGAGTTCTCTCTAGGCTTGACCTTCTCTCGCCAGGAAAGCCAGACCGAAATTGGTTTTGACAACATTGGCCTCTTCCCCATTTCGCCGGGAGCCGATGACCAGGGGCGCACCCAAATTTCTGCCCTACGATTTACCCAGGAGTGGATTCAGCGGGATGGTCGGCGCGTTTTGGCGGCACGATCGCAATTCAGCCTGGGGGTGGATTGGTTGGGCCCCACCCGCAACCCGGTGGGGCCAGACGGTCAGTTTTTGGCCTGGCGGGGGCAGGGCCAGTGGGTGCAACTGCTGGATACCGATGCCATTTTGCTGGTGCGCGGCGATGTTCAGCTTACGCCCAATGCGCTACTACCCCTTGAACAGTTCGGTTTGGGCGGTCAGGATACGGTACGTGGCTATCGCCAGGATGCTCTGCTTACCGACAATGGTGTGCTGGCCTCTGCCGAAGTGCGCTGGCCAATTTTGCGAGTGTCGCAGTGGGATGGCCTGTTGCGAGTCGTGCCGTTTATCGACATCGGCGCAGGTTGGAACGTGGCGTCTAAGAACCCAGACCCTAACGTGCTGATTGGCACTGGAGTTGGCCTCCTGTGGCAACAGGGCGACTCGTTTAGCGCCCGCTTAGAGTGGGGCATTCCGCTAGTCCCTAACAACGTGAGGAAGCGCACATGGCAAGAATCTGGCGTGTACTTTTCCATCGTGTTCAACACTTTTTAGGGCGACTGAAGCGCCCGGTAACTTGCGTTTTTAGGTGGGTCTTTAGGTATCGTCGGGGTGGCTGGCTGGGTTATGGGGTGCTGGCCTGGGCGATCGCCCTGCTCTGGGCCACCCTACCGCTGGTTTTGCCCAGTCTGCCTGAACCAACCCTGATGGCCCAAGAGGCACCGGCTCAAAACCCAGAGGGCCAATCCCTGGAGCAATCCGGGCAGGATTACTACGCGGCGGGGGAGTTTCAGCAGGCGCTTACGGCCTTTCAGCAAGCGGCACAGGTCTACGCGGCCAGTGGTGACCTGGTTCGTCAGGCTATGAGTTTGGCCAATGCGGGCCTTACTTACCAGCAGTTGGGCCAGTGGGAAGCAGCCAAGGCGACAATCAAGGAGGCGCGTCAGGTTTTGACAGCCCAGCCAGACGCGATTCGCTCATCTTCAGGACAATCTGCCCTGGCTCAAATCCTGGACATTGAAGGGCAACTGTACCTGGCCCAGGGAAACTCTGAACAGGCCCTGAAGCTGTGGGAGCAAACGGCGACGCTGTATCGCCAACTGGATGACCCAGAGCGGTTAGGCCATAGCCTGATTAACCAGGGCCTGGCGCTACGGGAGTTGGGGCTCTATCAGCGGGCTTTGGTGATCTTGCAGCAGCCGTTGCGTGCTCAATCTCAAACCGTCCAACTGTTGGATGAGCTGGGTTCCAGCCCAACTGTTACGCTAAACCAGCACTTGCAAGCTCTTCCCAAAACCAGGGTGACCGTGAATGCCCTGCGCGGCTTGGGGGATACGCTACAAATCGCTGGCAGTCTAGAGCAGGCCCAGATGGTGTTGACTCATAGCCTGGAACTGGCTGAAGAACTGGGTTTGCCAGAACCAGCCGCCCAGGCCCATCTCAGTCTAGGGAACGTCATCCAAACCAGAGCCCTGGCCGACTTGCGCCCCTACGGCATGGCCCCAGCCGCCGCCCTGGCCTTTCTTCAGCAACCCCGCGATCTGATTGATACCGCATTGGCTCGTCGCCCTCTGGAGGGGGCAGAGCGTTTTAAGCAGCAGGTTGAGCAGACCTTAGACCACTACCAACAGGCCGCGAGTTACCCTCCGGTTCTTATCCCTGCGCACCTTAGCCAGTTGAAGTTACGGCTGGTCAATCAGCAGTGGGTGCAGGCAAATGCCCTGGTTGCGGAGCTGGTCGGTGCTGTCGGTTCTCTACCCCCTGGCCCAACTGCGCTGAAAGCCCAGCTGAATTTGGCTCAAAGCCTGATGGATATGGCCCAATCTCCGGATAAAACCGTTGCCCCGTCTGAGCGGCGGCGGCAGGCGGCGGCATTGCTGGCCCAGGCCCGTCAGCAGGCGATCGCCCTTAACGACAATCAGCAAGAGGCCTACGCCCTGGGGTTAATTGGACTGGTGTACGAGCAAAACCAGCAGTATGACGCGGCTGAGCAAGTCACCGTTCAGGCCCTACGGACTCTGCGATCGTCCACTGCCCCTATTGCTCAAGGGATAAACGACGCCGAAATTACCTATCGCTGGCAGTGGCAGCTAGGCCGGGTGCGAAAGGCCCAGGGTAAACAGAGCGAGGCTATGGCGGCCTACACCAGGGCGGTAGATACCCTTACCCAACTGCGAAAAGATATTGTTACCAGCAACCTACCCTATCGGTTTTCGTTTCGCGAGAGCGTAGAAGCACCGATTTATTTTGAGTTTATTGATCTACTACTTCAGGATAATAACCCCAATCAAGACAATTTAAACAAAGCCCGTAGCCTAATTGCATTATTGAACCAGGCAGAATTAACAAACTTTTTGCAAGAACCCTGCGAAACCGTTACCCCTGAAGAGACTGATACGGTTGTTAATGAGCAAGCCCAGACTACCGCTATTGTTTACCCGGTTATTTTGGGCGATCGCCTGGAAATCATCCTCAAACTTCCCCAAGACCAAACCCTTCGCCATTATCGCAGTTCAATTTCTCAGACTGAGCTAAACGAAACCATTCAACTCCTCAAAAAAGACCTGGAAGAAGACTACACCTTCAACCAGGTTCGCACCCAGGCCCAAGCGCTTTATAATTGGCTAGTGAAGCCAGCCGAATCTGAGTTAGAAAACCATCGCATCGACACCCTGGTTTTTGCCCTCACTGGTGCGCTACAGGAAATTCCAATGGCCGTACTCTACGATGGCAATCAGTATTTAATCGAGCGGTATGCGGTATCAGAAATATTGGGCCTTAAGTTAGATAATCCAGCTCCAGTTCAACGGGAAAGTCTCAATATTCTGGCGGCGGGCCTAGCGGAGGTCTCCCCCCAATTGCCTGATCAGATTCGAGTCAATTTTGCCCCTCTGCCCAATGTCAGCCGTGAGTTGCAGGCGATTGAGGCAGCAGGTATTCGGGCTAAAACCTTGAGCGATCAACAATTTACCCGCCGTAACTTTAATACGGTCATCAACGAAGAAACCTTTTCCGTAACTCATCTGGCCACCCACGGACAGTTTAGCTCAAACCCCCAAGACACCTTTCTCCTAACAGCGGCCACCAGCGATGACAATGGCAAAATTGCCGCTAACGATCTAGCGGTTTTATTTAGGGTAAGAGGACGCATCCAGCCCGAACCGATTGAGTTGTTAATCCTCAGTGCTTGCGAAACCGCCGTTGGCGATGACCTGGCGACTCTGGGCATTGCTGGAACCGCCTACCGAGCCGGGGCGCGCAGCGTCATTGCTACGCTCTGGACTCTAGATGATGCGCCTACGGTAAAATTTGCCGAGCAACTCTATAAAAATTTGGGCCAGCCCAATATCAGCAAAGCTGAGGCGCTACGCCAGGCCCAGCTGAAACTGTTAAAAGATCCCCAATTTACCCACCCCCGCTATTGGGGTACGTACATTCTGGCAGGCAACTGGCTTTGAGAGGAGAGTTCTTCCTTCACCTGCACAGGTTCAGTGATGCTGAGATCAAGCCCCTCTAGATTTAAGATATTGACCGAAGCTAGAAAATCGCTCCAATCTTGCTGGATGGCCTGCCGTTGGGCTGAATTAATCGGAAGAAACCGTTGACGGGCGGCAATTAGTTCAGAGAGCGCTTCAAACCAGATGCCGTTTTCCGCATAGATGAGGTAGTTTTGAGCAGCAGATCCACCCTGGAGAGCTGTTATTAGTTCTGGGTCAGGTTCCAGGCGCTCTACCCAACCTCGAACCACGGGGTTTCTGGAGGGTTTTTCAGGCTCGCAAACAACAGAAAAATACCAGTTGTAGAGTTTATTAGATTCCAGGGAAAACGGCAGCCGAAAAGAAATCAACCTAGGTGATTGTAGCAGTTCAATTGCTAGCAGATGGGAAGATATGAACGTTTTATCCTGATCAAGCAGAACAAATTTTCCAACTCGAATGGTGTTAGGCGACTTCTGAAAAAGAGTTTCCCCAATGGTGGGCAGTGCCCACCCTACAGCGGCTACAGTCGCTGGCTTTAAGCGGGTATCTTCTTT